>RKRU01000050.1 GCA_007571225.1 Nitrosopumilaceae archaeon
CGGCATGTCCTATACCAATCGTGGCAATGATGCGCTTGTGCACCAGTTCAAAATATGATTCGGGAATTAGGCCGTAGGCTCGTGATATGGTGCTTCGTGAAGGCGTGGCGCCGGCAAATCCAATCTTTTCTGCCATGCTGTGGTTGGAGCGAAGTCTGTCTGCCATGCTGCGGTATGTGGTGCGTTCAAACTCCTGCATAATGCACACTGCTGCCATCATTTTGGGTGAGTATGCCATCATTCCGCCTAAACCTGCCTTTACCGTATATGGATCGGGCAGTTCGCCGATGATGCTAATTAGTACATTCAAGAATAAACTTGAACGGTATTTTTGTACAATCTCATAGGATCGTTGATCACGCTTTGATTTACAAGTCATTACAGATTCTAGGAAGTACATGCTAAAGATCCCAGTTGATCAAAAAGTTTCAACTAAAAGCTAAAATATTTGTTACTGCATACCGAAAATTAGGGGTATATGTCTGTAGGACATACCCTGTCTGAAGTGAAATCTGAAGAAAAGATTACTCCCTTTATAAGCACAAATTCTGCGTAACCGTTACAGGTTACCTCCCCTCACAACCATTAAGATTAGGCGTAAGCAATACGCCAAATTTGTACCTAAGATCAGTCATTCAAGTATGAGGGACTTAAACAGCTACGGGGTGCTTATAAAGTGGGCAACCTCTTACCGCCGGAGGTCATAAATGAATTTAAGAACAGGCTGCAGGGCATAATAGACTCACTTGAGGGTATAGACGACCATCTTGGAAACAGACTGCAGCAAATATCCGATCACATGTTTGTCTTTCTAGACCGTCCCTGTATGGAGCCCAAACAACAGGGCCGAGCGTAATCTGAGGCTCATGGTAATATCCAAAAAAAACGCCAGACACTCAGAACCAACACAGAACGCGACACATTCTCCCACATAATGATGTGCATCATGACATGGAAAGCCTGTAACCTAGATATCAATTCACGATTGATACGCCTGCTTGGTGTGGGTTAGCATCTGCTGCGGCTTACTACTAGTACAAACCGTTCCGTACTTGTCTTCTAACGTCAACTGTTCCCAGAATTCCAGTGTCGAGGTTGGGGGGGCCTCTTACGGCGTCCCCGACATTACGATAATATACCCTTGTCTATGTGCGGAAACCATGGTAAACATAGCAGTCATTGCACTCATTATTGCACTTACCTTAACGCCGGCCGTCGTCATATCCTTTGTAGTGGCCATGACTGCTGTGCCCGAGTTTGAGACTATTGCAGCAAGCAACACTGAGTCAATCACAGCCATAGAGGACCGTCTTAACGCATACGACGACATCCTTGCCAACATAGCCGCCACAGACGACACGGAACTCGGTAATTGATCTCAAATATGAAGTATATTTGGCCGCAGAAGAAGCCCTCTACTACAGTGAGGAGTCAGAAGTGAGTAGTCAGAAGTGAGTAGTCAGAAGTGAGTAGTCAGAAGTGAGTAGTCAGAAGCAACATTACTACAAGCTAACTTTGTGCTTGCAGAGCAGATGAATTGCAAGGCATTCGATGAATATTGGCAGGCTATAGGGCCAGACTTGGTTCTCTCCAAAATACGTGACCCTGCCAATCTCAGATAATATCCATTTGAAGAATGTTGTCCAATTCTTTTGCCGCCAAAGTGGCAAAGGGGTCATCAAGCATGAATTCGAACAGACTACAAAACTTGTTGAACAGACTGTTCTAGATGCATCAATGACGGACAATACTAAATCGGATGCAGTGACAAAAAGGTACAGAAAATGAAACTTAACTGTTCAATTTCCTCACGCCCGAATAACCGATTTCATGCATAAAATACTACAACAAGTATCGGTTACGCTCTGCCCCGTACACAAAGGCATGCAAGTATGACTTCACCTGTCCTTATATAGATCTGACACCCCTGTCATATGCTCTTAAACACGACTGAAAAACCCATGTTGTACTGCTAAAGAGATCTTTTTTACAGCCATTTTTTGTACTAGGCAGGACAGGTGAAATCATACGCATACAAAATACCGCCAAAAGCATTCAACAACAGAAAGAACACATATGAAATAGACAAAAATAACCAAAATGGACTGAGATTAATACGATGTTGCAAACATGATTTCAGTCTAAAACAGCCACTCACCGCCCCCCACTGCCACTGCCATTGCCACTGCCATTGCCACTGCCATTGCCACTGCCACCATCCCACACTCAACAATCTTATTCTGATGCGACCAGGCCACAGCATGGCACAAAAAACCCTGATAATTCCCGACATACACAACAATCATTCCCTTGCAGAGTCAATCATAGATAGAGAAGTCCCAGACCGCACGGTTTTTCTAGGCGATTACTTTGACGACATTGGAGACAATGCACATGATGCAGACCGGACCGCACGGTGGCTTGTAGGATCATTAGAACATCCAGACAGGGTTCACCTATTTGGAAACCATGATCTACAGTACGTATCAGATAATCCCACCCTGACATGCAGTGGATATTCGGATGCAAAAAAGGCCGTGATTGGCCGGCACCACATAGACAGAAGGAAGATGCGCCTGTACTTTTGGGTTGGTGACTGGCTGTGTACTCATGCAGGACTCTCAAACAGATTCTTTGTACAACAACAAAAAACAGAACAGGAGACATTACAAGATGTGCTCGGGCGCTCTGAGATGGACCTTGAAACCATCGACGATGAGGACGCCTCGCATCCATTCCTTCAGGTTGGATATCTTCGCGGGGGGCTGCATGATGTTGGCGGACTAGTCTGGTGTGATTATCACGAATTTGAGGACATACCCGGTACAAAGCAGATATTTGGGCATACTAGGGGGCCCGATGTGCGGCACCGCCACACCGGCAGCGCAGAACATTACTGTATTGATACGGTACTGCACAACTATGCCATATACGAAGATGAACGGCTACAGGTTATGTCCGTAAAATGACCGGGCGCATGTATGTTATGATGTTTTGATTATGTGGCTACGCCTATGGGCTGCGCCTGTATGTGGGGCGGCCATATTGGTGAGGAGAAGCAGTATGGGTGATGAAAGCTGGGGGCCGTACATTTGCTACTGAAGAAACCAAATGCCGTAATAGCCCTGTCTCTTATA
>RKRU01000126.1 GCA_007571225.1 Nitrosopumilaceae archaeon
TCTCCTACTCCTCCTCATGTGAAATCTGGTAACCCTATCATACTCCCAAGCACGATTGAAAAACCATACTGTACTACCCAAGGCCTTACAATCATTTTTGTGCCATACCGGGCAGGTAGAGCCATACACTCTCCCAAAATCATAAAATCAATCCTAACGACACCTGAGTGCCGGGTAGAATGCAGCAAGTGCGGCCACGATATCATCTACTATGTTACGTTACGGCACATATGTGTCAACACAAATCATCATCATTATCATTGGAGTGGAGATGATGATGTCTAGCCTAGAATATGTAGTATGGAATTTAGCCATTGGGCTCCAGAACTATGTTGTCGTTTGAAAAGGAGACTATGGAGCACCCAAGAGCCCTGAGCCTTCTCTTCAAGTTCTTATCCATAGTGGCTACCATAATGCGGCGGCCTGTGGCATACTCTGCTAGGGCGTCGTCTGCGGACCTGCCACTGATGTTCAGCGTCTTGAGGCTGCCTGCAAACTTGGCTGCCTGCAGTGCGTCACTGCGCTTGCTCCTGCTACCTGACAGCCGCCCAAGCTCGTCTAGTACGACTTGCGGCACTGCAAACGTGAGCTGGCCGATCTCTTCTCCAATCCTGTCTATGTTCCTGACCTGCCGAGTGGCCATGTGTATCAGAAAACTGGTATCGCAGATTACCTCAACCAACTGTGCCCGCACCGATCAATCTCCATCGCTCTACTATCCTTCTACTGATCGCCACGTGCCCCCCGCTAAACGTGCATGCGGGGCGCCTGAGCTCCACCTCCACCTCCTCGGAGCGCACGCGCCTTACCTGTCCTGGAACGGGCGCGGTCCCTATATTCAGTCTGAGCATCTCGCCCACTTGGATGGGCTTTACCTTGACATCCTCCTTTATCCCTACTGCAACATCAAACAGGTTTACATTAAGTTTGAGCGACTTGGTACTTTCAGGTAGCGTGTCAGGGCGGCCTATCACCGAACCGGTAAAAGAGTCACTCCTTGTCATGGCCGGATCAAGCTTTGTTCCTATTGCTACTAGTCCGCCCGGCTTTACGGACTCGACTGTACCTGCGGCAGTGCCCAACGACGTGATCTCGGTTACCAGAGTGTCGTACTCGCCCTTTCTCTTTTCAGACATGACTCCCGGCTTTATCTCGATCTCGTCGCCCACCTTAAATATTCCCTGCGTCACGCTTCCGCCCACCACGCCTCCCTTCATCTCCTTGATCTTGGTTCCTGGACGGTTTGCATCAAAGGAGCGCAGCACATGCATTACTGGCTCCTTGCTTTCATCCCGTAGGGGTGTCTCTATTGTGGATTCGATGGTTCCTATCAGCGCGTCTATGTTGAGGTTGGACTGGGCCGATATGGGTATGACCGGCGGGCCGTGCATGTTCGTATCCTTTAGAAACGATGCGATATCGTCATAATTTGCTAGAGCTTCCTCGTATGAGAGTAGGTCGATCTTGTTCTGCGCAACCACGACCTGTGTGATTCCGAGCGTCTGGAGGGCCAGCATGTGCTCCTTTGTCTGCGGTCTAGGAACGTTCTCGTTTGCCGCAACTAGCAGCAGGGCGCCGTCCATGAGGGCGGAACCTGAGAGCATGTTTGCCATGAGGCTCTCGTGGCCAGGGCTGTCGACGAAGCTTACCACGCGTACAAGATCGCTTTCGCCGCCGCAGTTGTTGCATTTGGGTGCAGTGGAGTATCCAAGATGGTCCTCGCAGCTGGGACATTTGTAAAATGCCGCATCAGAGTATCCCACGCGTATGGTGATGCCGCGCTTTAGCTCTTGGCTGTGCACACTGGTCCACGAACCAGTCAGCGCTTGGATCAGGGTAGTCTTTCCATGGTCCACATGCCCTGCAGTGCCGATGTTTACGCAGGGCTGGTATCCATATTTTTTTACATACCATTCGGGGAGTGTCTTGCTCCAGTGCATGAGTGGGGTCTAAGAATGTTGTATGTTAAGTTTGTCGTACGCCTGTGGGAGCTGTACATACAGTGCATGGACATCTGGACCCGCCTGAATACGTCAGAGTGAAAATATTGTTAGATTATGATTGTGCGTCAGTCTTCTCTTCGTCTGCGGCTGGAAACTCGCCGCCAAACCTGCTGTTGATCTGATAGATCTCTTCGGATATGGTGTTGCCGCGTAGAAGCTTTCGTATGCGCTGGCCCTTTTCAGCCTTTTGCAGTCCAACCCCCTTTGACAACAGCACGGGTTTGCGGGCGGCCCCGTGTACGTCGTTGCGCATGGGAACGCCCGACTTGTCGCTGCCTCCAGTAAGTCTGATCTTGCCGGACAGGCCTACCACCGACGCGTCGACCTCATCTCCCAACTGCAGTCCCAAGAGTGGGATCGCATCTGCATCCTTTAGCTCCTTTGAGATCGACTTGCCCCTTGTATCCGATATGGTCACCTTGAAGTTTGCCAAGTAATATCACATCAGGATCTGAGGGTAATAATCCTTTGGTAGGGGTTTATTGGACTTGTATTGGGTTTGATTTTTTGGATTTGTGACATGCCTGTACCAGTCATGTAACTTGTGCTTGTACAATCCAGAGGGACTGACACGGGAGATACTAGCTTGCTTTGGACAGATACACCCTTTCAATGATTGGAATGGCGGCTGTAATATCTTCAGTATTGTTGATGGTTGACATAAAGTTGCCTAGTCCGTAATGGCCTACACCAGTAACGTCAACAACAAATTCAGAATTGGAGAGAATTTCTTTGTCTTTTGTGTTATATGTTAATTTTATTTTGTGTTTAAGGGCTTCTATAGTACAGATGGTATGTCTTGTATCGGAGATGTAAAAACTAGCATAGGTTTTTTTCTGTCGAAATTCTATCCTTTTATTCACACCTAGAATTCTCTCTTTTAGTTTGCTCCACAATTTCTTTGTTTCAGGCGTCGTTGCTGTATTGCCGTACTGACCGTTAAGATAACTCACTTCTGAATATTCTGATATTTTGGGTTGTAGTTGGGGTTTTTTTAGATTTTGCCTGTTCATGGATTTTGCATGTGCTTTGCTACGTAGAATTTTTTGTCTATCCTGTCTGGCTTGTAGTTGTGCTTTGTCCGTTTCATTCAGTGAGTTTAGTGTGATTATGTTATTTTCATA
>RKRU01000061.1 GCA_007571225.1 Nitrosopumilaceae archaeon
CTATGGGCGCCGGACACGGTGCCATTGGAAGTATGCCTGAAACCGGAAGGCTGGTGCAGGTGGCCGAGCAGGTGGGCGGCCAAAGTGGAGTAGTGGCCCAGATGCAGCAGGGCAAAGAACATGACACTACAGATGCTGCCGCGCGGAGCCCACATCCGGGTATCCAATGACTGATTATACGCAACCACTATGTTTGGAGACTTGCCACATAATCAAAATACCCCTAATACAATCTGCCTGTGAAAAATAATGTAGAAAAAAATAGAAGCAACTTAAGAACTACAATGTGGTAACAATATGAATGCCGATAATACTGCAGGAGCACGAGACATTAGAGTCAAGACACAGCGTATCCACCAAGTTTGGTAGAGGCACCTTGTATGTCACAGACCGTGCACTAATAATCGAAATTAGGAAACGGGGGATCGTATTTCACAGATACCACAACCAGATAGCAGGAATTGCAGTCTTGGGAATGCGAAAGATCAGGGTGACATGGCCCGAATACAATAGACTATTTGACTTTGAATTCAAGGCGTGGGGGGCTTCTAATATCGTACGGGACATAACACAAAAGCATCATTATAACTCCAATTACACTCGGGAGAATGTCTCCCACGTAATGTATACCGACGAACAGCGCATGAAGATTCGCAGGCAGCGCCAAAAGATGGCAGAAAAGAGACTCGGGGAGGCAGAAAAGAGACTAAAAAAGACATCTGAAAGCGAGGCTGCCATTGATGTAGAGATGTGGAGGCAGTACATACACCAAGACATCAAAAGGTCGATAATCAACAGGTCCGTGCGCGTACCTGACTATGTGGAGGATCACGTGGTGTGGAATGACTGTTGGATTGACCAGATGGGCAACGGCGGTCTTGAGGGGGACGGCAATTATATTTACACATTTAACCACTACTGGCTGAGCGGAAAGTTTGCCAAGTCACCTGTACGGGGCGCCAAGATACATGATGAGACCGGGGCATACGGTATATCAATAAGACATGTCAAGTGGTACCGTGGATATCCGTACGTGCGGGGGAATGCATTTGAAACCCCGATATATGAGATGGGATTCTTCATTCCAACGATGTTAGACGTAATGATAGACGACAGTCTAATATCAAGGCGGCACAACCTCTGGCGACGCCTTGAGCGGGGGGAGATGCCATCGCAGGACAATCCTGCCGTGCTTGGATATCTGGAGGATCCAAACGTGCCTGCTAAAGAGAGCCAGACTGTAGGATATTGCTCAATTATGGATCTGGAGTTCTTTTGCCGGCGCGGCATCATACATGAAGACGAGGCGAGGGAACTGGGACTCTCTGTACCTATTGTCGACGAATCCGAAATTAAAAGACTGCTTGAGGCAGACAAGAGGGATGCTGCATCGATTGTAAGGTGGTGGACTCCTCCATGAATTACTGCATGTGTAAATACATGCACATTGTTATACAGGCAACATGGATTCTGTGAGAATGTGTTGTAATGGCAACTGTGGATGCAGAACCTGACAATTCGCCATCTCATGTCATGGTTGATGCTGCCAAGATACCAGGATGGTCCTGCAACCACCACTACAAACACCAATGGGTTGACCGGCGCAGGTCTGCTGACCGACCTCCCGTATGTGGTAAGTGCCATCGTGCGGGACTCTCAAAGATGACTCGTATTATGATAAGCGGCTACAAGTGTAATATGTGCGGCCGCATATGGAATCCTCAAGCAGAAAAGAGCCGCTTGCTGTGTAGTTTATCTGGTGTGCTGGATGCAACTGTGTATACGTTGTTTGAAATTAATTGGAGGATAAAAAATTGCGGGGTGTCTAGTCCCCGACATAGTGATCTCCCCAGTGTTTGATTTTGGGGCCCCATTTGCCGAACTTGCCGCAGGAATGGCATGTCCAGCCGTTGCTATAGTTGTCACCGTCCCAGAACTCCTGTACGTTTCCACAGTGGGTGCAGGCAGTAGTGAACTTTCCCATACGAACAGGAATGCTGCCGTTTAAAAGGCGATACAGTCGTGATCGTGTGGCTGTTTACGCCCCCCACACCTAAATGACTGATTCTAGACACAAATTTGGCAGATTGTTTACGCTGGATGTAAACAGTTACGATAAATGAGCGTCCAAATCATACGAAAAAAATGGCTCAAAAGTGTCTCAAAACATGGGGTCCACGTCACCTGATTGACTTGACCGGTTACTTTAGTTTCTGATCGGTAAGGTTACGTCTACGAATAAAACCATTGCTTTCCACAAGACCTGCTATATGGACTGCCCCTGCTAGCAGGCCTGCCAGTCCAATTGTAGCAGGATCCCATCGGTGTGCTAACACAAACGGTGCCACAATTATAATCAGAACGGCTTCCACACAGAACGCTGTACACGCAGCTGCCCACAACGGCATATACACGGCCAGATTGCGCAATATGGGATTCTTCTCATGACTTATGAGCCGATGGTACTTCCACATATATGACAAGTCGGCTGTGGCCGATAACATCCAAAACAGTAGAGCAAGGTTGGTGGGCAGTGAGGTATAAAAAAAGAGAAAAAGAAGTACGCCAAGCGCCGCAATCATAACTGATGATATCAATATTTGACGCCTACAATAATGAGCCCGACAAATCCAATTACGGCTATAACAAGCGATACGTATCCGAGTGCGTCCATCATTGCTGTTTTGACACCCCCGTCTTGCAGACATGTCTGGGTGCCGTTTGTGTTAGTCTCACAAAGCGAATCGATGTCGACGCCGGTGAACTCCTCTATTATGAGCGGGGACAGGGATCCTAGCACTAGCAGGATCACGACGCCAATCACTCCATTCTTCAGCTTCTGTTTGTCTTCGGGGTCCTTCTCTGAAAGCACCATACACTCATATCCTGTAGACAATAAAAGGGCGGTTCTGTCGTAACTGTTTACGTCCCACACGCTGAAATGACCGATTCTAGGCACAAATTTGGCAAACTGTTCACGTTGAACATAAACAGTTACAATGGAAGACCATAAGAAAGTGCGTGGGCAACAGGCTGTTTGAGAACGTCGAGAAGATGCAGGCCGCCATAACAAAAATGCTCAAAAACGGGGAATGTAAAATCGTCAAGATGTATGATTATCTG
>RKRU01000197.1 GCA_007571225.1 Nitrosopumilaceae archaeon
CGATGTTTCTTCAGCCAGAATTTTAGCAGGCCCACCCTGCACTCGGCATTGTTTGTGTGGATGCAGTTGCCCTCTCCATGTGCATAATCGCCCTTGCTGCGGTTTACGGTGTGGTGGTCAAGTCCTCTCTCTTCTGGCGTTGAGTATGCTCGAAATTCATCGGTATAGACAGTCGATCCCTTTTCGAACTTTTCTTGCACACAGTCGGCTATACTTTTATCATCACGTGACACCTCAAACAGCATCCAATCAGGCTTGCCTGCATCTTTCCTTTCATGATATATCATGACCATCGATGTATCCTTTTCAAATTTGCCGCGGCAAGGTCTGTGCTTCATCTTCTGGCGGCTTGCATCGGTGCGTTCTTCTTTGGTGGTCTCCAAAGGCACCTCCTTTGAGGCGGCCGGGACGTAGCCTTCGTCTACTTCAGCTGTTCCAGACAGCATGCCTTCTGGAAGCTTGCATATTTTTTCCATAATGGGACGTATCATCATGTATGTGTACCTGTATGCGCATCCCAGTCATGATGAGATGGAATTGATTGAGATGCCGTTGGGTGACGCGCACGCGAGAGCCCAGACCCCCATCATCTGATTTCCAATCTTGATGTGCCTATATTGCAGCAAAGTGCCGGTCTTGTCATTGAATGTACGCTTACAGTCCTTGCATTTGTAACGGTGCAGATATTCTCCATACGAGCCGTGTCCAATTACTTTTTCTCCCTTACAGTGAGGACAATAGGTGCCGTTAACCCAGTGCACGGCTCTAAACAGTTCAGCAACAAGCCGCACATCAGAACAGATGGCGATCAGAATCAGTATTGAGGACAGTTCAGTCTTTCCATCTTGGCTTTTTCCAACTGCTGCGAGTTGCTCCAATTTTTGTGTCCATAGGGGTACGGGGGATCTACCCTTATTGATCCGTTTCGGTTGTCTGCATGGTTCACCACCCCACCCACAAAATTCAACATAAGAGCGTTCCCCTTTAACGACAAAAGAGCTTAGGACAACGCGGTCCTTTAACGACAAAAGAGCTAGACAACGCCCTCATTTTGATAAGTATTATAAGTTACAGTTTGTATCATTACTTATGCTTACACAAAATGAGGCATTTTGTACTTCATTAGACAAGGTAGCAACAGCTATACAAACCGGCAAATACCATAGTGCATCTAAAATGGCAACTGATTTTATACATTTGGCATATTGTCTTAGGAGCAAACATGAAGTGTTTATTGGCGAGGCATTAGAATCGATTTGTTTTCAGCTGCACAATACAATATTTCACCACCAAGTACCTGAATCTATCCTGATTAATCTTAATGATACTATAAGCAAGCATATGAATTTATTGGTGGGTGCATACAATAAACAACAAGAAATATGTGTTATATTACAAGATATGCGTTATGATGCAACCTGCTTTCAGTTTGATATTGAACAGAAATCTGATTCTCTGCCAAGACAGCCTATAGAGGTGATGCCGGTGAGACACGAACAATTTACAACCAAGAACAGAAACGGGCTGAAACAATCGCAAGAAATATCCAAGTTCTCTGCGCCACGACACACGATATATGGCAGGAACGGCGCTTCAGCACAATCTGTAGATGAACAACTTGATCTACTTGTTGATGCGGTATTGCAGTTACACCGCGATCTTCAAACATTAACCAGCACTGTAAATCACCTTGTCGAATCCAATAGGTCTCTTGAAGATGCCATAAACGCAAACGCCAATTGTGACTCTGTCCCTGACAATTATGATATGCCCCATGATCAGATTGAAAATCTGCTTAGCAAACACGCTGTCGGGAAAGAATTCTACCCAAGTGATTTTGCCTTTGAACATGGCCTGAATTATGAATCTGTTCTTGAAGTTATTGAGAAACTACGTGCTAGGGGAAAAGTGAGTGATATAGAATAATGACTGTTCTATATGAAAAAGGTGACAGGGTAGAAGGCGAGCGTATAGTGTGTACATGTCGCCAAATTTCAAAAACCCGATTGATTCGAAGAACCGATTCTCACCGGGGATTACAGATAATTTTGAAAGGAGGGGCATCTTGCAGAATTGAAAAGCCCCTTATGATCAAATGAACTGTAGAAATCTAGGGAAAAGAGGCGAGCTAGATAACGCCCCCCAACAAACACATTATTAAAGTATTACCAACGCGCAATATACTCAGATGACCAGACTCATGGATCACGACATGCACAAGCTCTCCGCGCTCATGTCGGAGATGGGGGATCTTGCCATACAGGGCCTGGAAACCTCGATAGACTCGTACCTAACTGGAACAAACCCGATAACGGAGGTCAAAAACATCTCAGAGAGGATCACCGGAATATACCACGAGGTGGGCGAACTCATCTTCGCCACACTGCTCAAGTACCAGCCGGTTGCATCCGACTTTAGGTTCATCAGGTCATCCATAGAGATATCCTATACATTTCACAGGTTCGGACGCTACGCGTACGACATCACCCTTGTACGAGACAGGTTCGACGACATATCGGCCTGCAAGACAGAATGGCTGTACCAAGCGTCAAACGAGACGTTGCAGATGGTAAAGGACGCACTGAAGTCATTTGCCACACTCGACATGGGCAAGGCCAACATGATACGGATAAACGAGGACTATGTAGACAAGCTGTACAAAGAGCGCCTCCCCATGCTGATCAGTGGCAGTACTGGTACGGGATGCGCCCTAGCCGAGGCGCTGCTACTTGGATATTTGGAGAGGGTTGCAGACCACGCAATGCATATGAGTATGGCAGTCAACTATATCGTAAGCGGCAAGTACGAGATAAAGTGATCCTAGATTTTGCGTGCTGCAAGCGGCCCACCGACTCGCGTACACGCCATGCTGGCAAGTGGCATGAAGCAGCACGGGTTTTGCATGCCATATGGATATTTTAGGCTGCCATAGTCCCACCAAGCAGGCCGTACATGTACGCGGCCGCACCGTAGTGATTATGGGAAGGAATTGTTCTTAAACGTGAAAAGTTTTGACAAGGGGGGCTAAACCCAGATTTCAAGATATGTAGTTATGAAAGGGAGAAGATCCCGACTAATTCCAATAGGTGACGAATTTCTACGCGACTACAAGA
>RKRU01000028.1 GCA_007571225.1 Nitrosopumilaceae archaeon
CGATGGAAATCCCGCTAAAAATCAGCCCCAGTCAGACCCACAAACAGCCCAAATGAACTGTAGAAATCTAGGGAAAAGAGGCTAGCTGGACAACGCCGGACTATTAGAAACAGATTTAATTTAAAAATTCTGTTAGCCCCTATGTTGAATTTTGTGGGTGAGTATTTTCTCCCCAATTGGACATTTTGGTAGGACTGAGATGATGATGACATCGTTCTTGATGTGAGACTGGTATGCGTACCGGCCGAATGTCTACCCGGGTGTATGTACGGGCCCCTCTACTACATGTCTGTGGCCGTACTTTTGGGCCTGCCAGAATCTATAGTATTCCTTCTCGTCTTTTGTTATGGGGTTTGCTGTGCGCCTTCTGCGGCCTCCTAAAAGATTGTCCCTTGCCGTTTTGCCCGGGCGTTTCTGATCTCCCTTACGTGGGTGGTCTAGTTGGTCTGTAGGCGCACAGGTGGTTTGATGCCCCTGTCTATGCAGGCCTGTATACTTTTGTGTGTTTTGCTTGCGCCGTCTGAAGGAACTAATGTCCCAGATCGTGGTGTGGTCTGGAGTCTCGTGGCCTGAAATCATCTCTTGTGGCGCCCCTGTAGGCTGTCCGTGTGAAATGTGCGCTGCGGTGCAAATTGGAGCGGCAATTGTAATCGTGCCTTTGGCATTGTAATGGAGACTCTCCCTCTGGCTGCCTGCCTTCTTCAACTTGCGTGCGCGTATTAACTACATGTACAATGGAGCCGCATACTAACTGGTAGCAGTCACGACTCTCCCCTGAACCCTATATCGGACACCTGTCTGAGCGCATCAACTAGTCCGTCGGCATATCCTATGCTCAGAACCGCAACATCTGCGTGGCCGTCCTTTTTTACAAAGTCTTCAGCATCACTAACGTACCGTCCTGCATTGTCTAGTATGTCAATGAGTCTTGCATCCCCCGTACAGGACTCCCTAGTCTCCTCTATAGATCTTCTGATTAGGGGGGCGTACTTTTCAACCATCTGGTCTGCAATGCGCCGCGGTACGCAGATGCCCGGCTCGGATGAGGGAGGAGGGGGATCGATGCACTCTGCAAGCATCTCGAGCGCCTCGACTTCGGTAAAATGAAGCCTGCCTGGTATTATTATGGTGTGCGGCGGATCGCCAAACCCGCCTCTTCTCCCAACTAGGCTTGATACCGTGCCTGCCGTAATGTGCTGGTCGCCAAATCCCACCCTTGACGCTACTATGGCATACGTGTCATCTAGCACGACTCTTCTGCGCTGCCCAGACTCCGCTGCGGCCAGTCCCTTCAGAGCTGCTACGGGGTCCAGAAAGAAACTCTGGCCGTCCCCGTACTCGGTTCCCTCTCTGTCGTATTCGAGCAGGAGCAGCGTGTGCTCTGACTCTATCGAGTTCTTGTATATGATATAATACGGGGAGATCATGCTGGCCTGGTCCCTCATTATGGTCGCCATCCTGCCCATCTTGTAGTGGTGGAGGCCGCACTCCCCCACAACCGATGTTGGCGAGGAGGATGCATGAATTGTCTGTACTGCGATTCCCCGTCTTTTGGCCCTGCACATGAGCTCCGTGTGGGTGGTCGCCACCAGCGGATCCCCGTATGTAAGCAGCACTACGTTGTATCCGGGCTTTTCGGCGTTGTCTAGTATCTCGCCACCGTCCTCTACCATCCATCTCCTTGCTTCTATTATACTGCATCTGGTCTTGGCAAGTTTCATGATTTCATCATGTGGGAACATGTTTGCATCCTGCCGGCCGGCAGATGCGGCCGGGGGTATGGGGCTTGTAAACATGTCTGCGTATATGATGTCTGCTTCTGCAAGTACAGCCGCTCCGCGTTTGGGAAGTGAGTCCAGCCACGATATGCCTGCTCCTACAAACCAGAGTGTCATCGCATCATCCTTGTCATCTTCTTGTCGTGGAGTATCTTCAGGCGCCTCAGCACCTCTGTAAGGATCTCTATGCCCTTTAGATACTCCCCGATCGAGACCTTCTCGTCTATGGTGTGGGACTCGTGGGGATCGCCTGGGCCGTATGTAACTACTGGTATGCCCCACTGGTTTCCAAGAACGTTCATGTCCCCTGTACCCGTCTTTCTGACAAGCATCGGCCTCTCATCTTCGATATTAAGCACGCCTAGGGTCAGCGCCCTGATCAGGGGGGAGTCGTGGGGAGCCTCAAACGGCTCGGTCTCATCTAGTATCGAGTAGAAGGATTCTACCCCGCGCTCCTTGGTGATTTCCCGGACCAAGGTTGCAACCTTCTGTTCTGTGGCCTTGCAGCTTCCTCCAATTGGAATCCTGATGTCAAATGTAGTCTCACATTCCATGGGTGTGACGTTGTGGCTGGTGCCGCCGCTGATCAGCGTGGTGGTGGCAGTCAGCATTCCAGTCTTACTCTTATCTTCTTGGCCTTTTTCCAGCTCCTCCTTGAGCGCGGTTATGAAGGTAATGGATTCGGTTATGGCGTTCTTGGAGAGCCACGGTGCGCTTGCATGGGAGCTGTCCTTTATGCTGATTTTGAGGTTTATGGCTAGCCTCCCCTTGTATGCTATGGTGACGCGCTTTATGCCGCTGGGCTCGCCGAATATGGCATAGTCTATGTCCATCTTCTTCTTGACCAAGTTCTTTATGCCCGTAGCGTTGCCCTCCTCGTCTACTGCCCCCACAAAGGTTATGGTTCCATTCCCCTCTGGAACAGCTGCAGCCGCAAAGAGCATGGCCATGAGCGGGGCCTTTGCATCTGATGCCCCGCGCCCATACATCGAGTCGCCGATGATTCGTACCGGCACCTTGCCCGGCACCACATCCATGTGTCCGCATAGCATGACCCGGGGTGATCCGGTTCCCTTCTTTGCAATTACATTTCCCACCTCGTCTATGCGTATGTCCGTAAATCCCAGTTCGTCGCACCTCTCTGCAAGAAACTCGGCCATGGGGGTTTCATGCTTTGATGGGGTATACAGCCTCAAAGCCTTCTCAAGCATCCTTGTTTCATACCTCTTTGTGTCCGGTATACGTGATCTTGTATTGTGTTGTGGCAACCCTGTTAGCGCCTCCCATTATGTTCTGTGGCAAACTCCAGCATAAGTCTAGGTATGTCTACGCCGCAGACCCTTACAGTATTCTTGTACTCTGTAGTGTTATTTATCTCGTGGACAAGTAGTCCCCTCGCATCATCCTCCATGAGATCTACTCCGACTATGTCGCCCTGTACGGCGTCTTTTGCCTTTATACAGATATCCTCCATCTCCTTTGTGACGTTGCACGGGTCGGCTCTGCCTCCGAGGGCAGTATTGGTCTTCCAATTGTTCTCGCCTTCAGATGTCCTGTATATGGCGGCCACTATCTCGTCTCCCACCATTATGGCCCTGATGTCCCTTGGGGGCCTTGATACGAACTCCTCCATGTAATGTATGTGGTGTATGGGATACATGGTCTCCCTTCCCTCTATGATTCCCTCGGCCGCATCCATGTCGGTCAACTTTGAGACCATCCTACCCCAGCTGCCAACTGTAGGCTTGATTACTGCAGGAAACCCGGTCCTTTTTAGGTGTGCAAGCGCCGCATCCTTTGAGAATGCCACTGTGGCATGAGGAGTCGGTACGCCGGCCCTGACGAGCAACATATGTGTAAAGAGCTTGTTGCCTGCAAGAATTCCCGTCTGCAGGCAGTTGATCACCCTCTCCCCCTGTCCCTCTAGCGCCGCAGTGGAGTGCAGATTTCTGTAGTAGCTTACACACCTCTGTAGTATGGTGCCGTATGTGGCAACACAGGGCATGCTGTCTGCAGGAGCTGCTGTACTTTCAGGTGTCGTTGTGTCTGCATTTGTACCGTTGTCACCATTGCTGCCATTACCTAGGCCTAGTGCTAGGTTCTTGCAGTTGAGCATCCATACGTCGATTCCGACCTTCTTTCCTGCTTCAAGCAAGGCCTTCTCCTCCCACCGTATGGTATCGTAGAGAACGGTAACGTCAGGATTCACTGCCCCCAATCCTCGCCGACCGTCTGGGCTGGCCTGAGATCGAAGTCTTCTTTGCCCGTTGCCAGCTCAAAGCTCGCACCACACTCTGGACACGTTACAATCTCCCCCTCCAGCGCGTCGGCCGGGACGGGGATCTCGGCGTCGCATTCTTCACAACTTGACATGCTGTACCTCTCTATTGCGCATTTATCATGGTTGCGGTAGTTTATGGTGGTTCGCTGCCAGATTCCTGTCTGCATGCAGGCTTTGTAGTGGAAGGTCCGACGTGGATACAGGCAGACACCAGTTGTTGTAAATGATGTATATCTTGAGATATCTATACTGCATCATCATATCATCATCATCATATCATCATCATCATATCATCATCCTGACTGTCTGTGTCCTCTGCGTCTGTACAGCCTGCTTGGAGGTGGTGTACGAGTTTGGTAGATTGTTTGTTGCTACTAAACCTACGGTTACACAAGTTCTACACACGAATACGGGCCTTGTCAAACACGAGAATTATTAATACTGTCGACAAAAGTCCGAGTTAGAGGTTACCCACTTTATAAGCACCCAGTAGATGTTTGGGTCCCTCATGCCTGAATGGCTAATCTCAGGCACAAATTCGGCAGATTGCATACGCCTAATCTTAATGGTTGTGAGGGACATACCATACAATCTTTAGAGTTTAAATATAATAATATAACACGTTTGAGATGTAAGAGAAGAGTACGTATGATTATACTGCACATGTCTGAATACAAGGGCGAACTGTTTGTGTGGGGGGAGAGCTCCCGTGATGAGGAAGCCACGAAAACAAAAAGGAGAAGGCGCAAGGCAGATAATGATGATGGTGACGACGGTTATTATCCGTATGGCTCCACTCCAGATGAACTAGTAGAGGTCCTAAAGTCACTTGAGATACAATCAACGCCATCTAAAATCAAGAACCACATAGCCAGCGTGACCGTCTGGTTGCCCTCCATTGGTGACAAGCCAATCCCGTCAAGCAGAATTATTGCAGAATCTCCGTATTCCACAGACGATGGTGACGGTGACAATTTAACTGAAGAGGTAGCAGTAACGTGCAGGCCTTGGCAGGTCTACTCGTTGATGATACCGCTTGACATCTCCATATCCATAATGCGCGCTGCTGACAACAACAGGACACTGGGCCGGGGTATAGTAGTTGGAACGGACCTGACATATTGGTCGACTGTTCTGCATATTGCCAACTCTATGATCATGCGGCAGCAGATGTTGCCAGACGTGAGGCGGCACGGCTACGATGATCATCATATGCAAAACATGGACGACCACAACGGCAAGGAAGAGGTAGAGTATGACGCCGTATGGAGTCCGGTCTTTTCAGGCGAGGATGTCGAAAAGATAATCACGTTGTCTGCAAACATGCCGTCGTCTGCACGGGCCATGGCCCCCTACGACAGCAACACCCCGCCAGAGGAGCACCCTGCATCTCTAGTCAAGCGTGTTATAACCACACTTGCAGACTACCTGATGCGCAGCGCCATACGTAAAAGTGACAAAAAATACACCTACAAGCGCACCAAGTTTGACAGTCCGCATGATGCTTGGCTTTATGCCCTTGCTGCTAATGACAGAAAGGTGAGTGGTAGGCCTGATCAGATTACAGAACTCGTAAACCAGATCTACAAGTGGCAGCGGCCGGTCACTATGCTGTCAAGATTTCCATTCCGCTTGTGCTTTCGCCTAGAAGAGCCGCTAAACGAGGCAGATTATGAAAATTATTCTGAGATAAAAGAGAGTAGAATCAATCCGGACAAGTGGTGGGTGCGATATCTTCTCCAGGCCAATGATGATCCCAGCCTGCTCATTCCAGTCGAAGAGGCCTGGAAGGGCAACAGCGGCGTACTAAAGGTGAGCATGCAGAACATAAAGGAGTTTTTGTTGTTGTCGCTTGGCCAGGCCTCCAGAATATGCCCTGATATAGCCGACCGGCTTGGAATATCCAAGATGGACGGCCACACGCTGGATTCTAATGGTGCCTACAACTTTCTTACTCAGGAGGCGGCCGCACTCAAACAGACAGGCTACGGCGTAATGCTACCTGCGTGGTGGTCCGACAGAAAAAGAAACAAGCTTCTGGCCAAGCCACACGCAAGTACCACCTCAAAATGGGGCGGCGGGAGCATACGGAACTCCCTCTTCAACTTTGACTGGTCCGTTGCCCTAGGAGACCAAAACGTGACTGTAGAGGAGTTAAACGAACTTGCCGAGCAAAAACAGTCCCTGATACAGGTGCGCGGGGAATGGATGGAGGTCAATGCAGACGAAATCAGGGCCGCAATTGTATTTATGAACAAATATCAAAAGAAGATGAATCTTAGTGACATGTATAGGATGACTACAGAAGTGCCCGACATAATAGAGATGGGCCGTATTGAGGCCGACGGATGGCTGGGCGACATGCTCGAACGCCTTGAGAGCAAGAACGTACTTGAGGAACTAGAACAGCCTGCGAACTTTTCAGGCACACTGCGGCCCTACCAGATCAGGGGCTACTCGTGGCTTGCATTCTTGCGGCAGTATGGACTAGGCGGATGTCTTGCAGACGACATGGGCCTTGGAAAGACTATACAGATGTTGGCATCCATACAAAAGGACTGGAACGAGGGCGTAAAGCGGCCCATTCTACTGATCTGTCCCATGTCGGTAATGGGAAACTGGCAGAGGGAGGCCAAAAAATTCACCCCTGAACTGCCCGTAATGATACACCACGGCACGGCCAGGAACAAGGGCAAGGAGTTTGAAGAGTCCGTGCAGAACAACGCCATAATAATATCCAGCTACGGACTCTTGCTGCGGGATGTCGAGATGCTGCGAGAGGTGCAGTGGGGCGGAATAGTGTTAGACGAGGCGCAGAACATAAAAAATGCCGCCACAAAACAGTCAAGGGCCGCCCGCACGCTCTCATCAGATTACAGGTTTGCACTCACAGGCACGCCTGTGGAGAACAACGTAGGTGACCTCTGGTCCATAATGGAGTTTCTCAACTCGGGTATTCTCGGCTCGCAGGCGGAGTTTGAACGCAACTTTCTTGCGCCCATACACGCAAGGGCCGACACCGATGCATCAGATAAGCTCAAGCGCATAACAGAGCCGTTCATACTCAGAAGACTAAAGACTGACAAGTCCATAATATCAGACCTTCCAGATAAGATAGAGAACAAGGTGTACTGTACGCTGACAAAGGAGCAGGCAAGCCTGTACGTCTCAATACAGAAGGAGGCAGAGCGGGTTATGGCCGAAGAGGAGGGTATTAAAAGAAAGGGAGTCATACTTGCCACCATGTCCAAGCTGAAGCAGGTCTGCAACCATCCTGCTCAGCTGCTAAAGGACAACTCCAAGATAGCAGACAGGTCAGGCAAGCTGGCAAGGCTGACTGAGATGATCGAAGAGATAGTCCAGGTGGGTGACAGGGCCCTGATCTTTACGCAGTTTGTGGAGATGGGTACCATCATAAAGCAGCACCTGCAAGAGACGCTAGGAATAGAGATACTCTTTTTGCATGGCTCGATCTCACAAAAGAAGCGCGACGTAATGGTACAACAGTTTCAGTCAACAGACGATGACGGTGATGTGGATAATCCTCGCATATTCATAGTCTCACTCAAGGCCGGAGGTACCGGGCTCAACTTGACTGCCGCAAACCACGTATTTCATTTTGACCGCTGGTGGAATCCCGCAGTAGAGAATCAGGCCACCGACAGGGCCTTCCGCATAGGCCAGAAGCAGAACGTCCAAGTGCACAAGTTCATCTGCGCAGGGACTATGGAGGAGGCAATAGACGATACCATTGAGAAGAAGAAGAATGTAGCAGAGCAGGTGGTGGGTACAGGAGAGGGATGGCTGACTGAACTCTCAAACAACGAGCTAAGAGAGATACTGAAACTAGATCGTACAGCAGCCTACAGCGGTAGTAGTAGGAAGGCAGAAGACGACGACAGCTCCTCAGACAAAAGTACCGTGGATACTGCGGCAGGGGGCCGCAAAAGGGGCCGTCCCCGCAAGAACGCAAAGGCGGGGGGCAGTCCATAATGCCATACTGGTATACGCAGTCAAGTCCCATAGAGGTAAAGGGCGGAATAAAGGCCCAGACCAAGCGTGGCAACTTTGGCCAGAACTGGTGGGCCAAGCGCTGGATAGCCGTACTGGACAACTATGATATCGGGGAGCGACTGGAAAGGGGCAAGAGATATGCCAGAAAGGGTCAGGTCGAATCACTAAAGATAGAAGATGCTATTGTGACTGCAAGCGTACAGGGCTCAGAGAGGCATCCCTACAAGATCATAATCAGAATAGAGAAGATAAGCAAAGAAGACTGGAAGAGACTGATCAAGCAGATGTTTGAGCAGCCCAGTACAATCTCGGACCTGCTGGCAGGCCAGATGCCAGACAACATCGAAAAGGTCTTCGAAGATGCCGGACTCTCACTGTTTCCAGACTACGACAAGGATTTGGAGATGGACTGCAACTGTTATGACTGGGCAAACCCGTGCAAGCACATAGCAGCAGTCTTTCTACTGCTAGGCGAGGAGTTTGACCGCGATCCATTTCTCCTGTTCAGTCTGAGGGGGGCGACGCGTGAGGATGTGTTGGATATGGCTGGACTGAAGGCTCTGCCGGGGATGGATTCAGACGAGAATCTGGAATCTGTGATAATGGAGGGGGTTGACAAAATGGAGATGTCCGGAGAAGAGAAGAAACTGTCCACTGAACCCGTCCGTTTTTGGGGATCGCCCAACAAAATGCACGACCTAGCTGGCTCGATCAGGAGCCCCGTGGACATTCCAAAGTCGCACGCCGCGCTGGTAAAACAGCTGGGTAACTTTCCATTCTGGGCAAGCGAGGAGATGTTTATGCCTACCATGGCAGACCTGTACAAGACGGCATCGGACAGTGAGATGAGTACGGTTATGGGACACTGGGCCAAAACTCCAGACGAGTCTGAAGAAGCAAAGACCGAAAAGAAGACGAAGAAGAAGCGGGGCAGGACCCGCGGAGTATGACTTCACTTGCCCTGCCTAGCACAAAAAAATAACTGGGAAAAATACCTCTTTAGTAGTGCAACACGGATTTTTCAGTCGTGTTTAAGTGCATATAACATGGTTGTCAGATACATATAAGGACAGATAAAGTCATACGCCGCGGCGCAGCCAAACCGACTGAAGGGGCAAGTTCGTCTGACTTTTTCTGTAGCGTAGCCAACACTATTGGAAACTGTCTGTTTTGAGTATGCCAGATTGTAAAGTTGGAATACAATGACGGGCGGAGAAAAAATTGTCGCTTTTGTGTTGAATTTTGTGGGTGGTTTGAGCCATGTAGATAACTACAACAGATCAATAAGTGTGGGATTCCTCGTACCTAGATGGACACAAAAATTGAAACAACTCACAGCGGTTGGAAAAAACCAAGATAGAAAGACTAAACTATTTCCAATACTGGCTCTGGCCGCTATCTTTTCTAATGTGTGGTTTGTTGGCTAGCTGTTTATAGTCGTGCGCTGGGCTCAAACAACCCATTTGAAAAGGCCTTGTGACATCTTGCGATACTGAAGTGAGATGGGCGGCCAGACACGCAGAAGAACAAAATCCCAAAAGCGCCTAGGTGATTTTGTGACTTGTATCATGATGTGGAGGCCATGGTTTGTCCGAAGCAGGAGGGGTTGCCAAACTTATCGGACAGGGCCAGATCATCTGGCCTGGATTCATTCTGTTCGCAAAAAAGGCTTGAGGATCATACAAGGGACAGGTGCATACGTAGGATCAGAACACCAGTTTACTTGTAAACAAGTTATAGATTTCTACTTCAAATGGGGTACGCCTGCCATGTAACTTTGCAACACTCAAGTAACATTTTGTAACCTCCCTTTTTATGCCTCCAATCGAGAGGCTTTTCTTCTCGATATTCCATCGTTTTTCAAAAAGCAGCTGATCATAGTTATCCTTACGTAGCCTGTACTCTGTTTTTATTGGAGTGCGTTCACTTTCAAACTGTTGAGTCAGTGCATTTCTGTAGTGCTCCAACAGCGTCATAAACATCATTCCCCGATAACAATACCCTATTGGACTGTTGGGGGCAACTTCTATAATGCGGTTAAATGCATCAAGAGCGCGGTCGGTTTGTGCCAGTATTGCCAAGTTGATTCCTAGATTCACAAGTGTCGATACAGCGTTGGGATCAAACTTGAGGGCCTCTTCAAATGCCTCTACTGCTTCTTTCTCCATGTCAGCATTGGCAAAGGCATTGCCCATATTGTGACATGCTCGATAATCTGGAGCAATCATTATGTGCCGCCGATAATACGTAATCGATTCCTTGTACATGTTTAGGTCGTTGCATAAATCTTCTGCCAATGTAAGTGCGTAGATGTCATCTGGAAATAGATCAAGTGCCTTCTGTACATACTTTAACGCCATTTTAAGCTGGAATTGGCTCATGTATCTCTTGACGGTAGTCATATACTTGTCATAGTCGTCTTTTTGCGATCGTATTTTACGTGCGGGTTTGGTCTTTGGTGCGGGTTTGGTCTTTGGTGCGGGTTTGGTCTTTGGTGCGGGTTTGGTCTTTGGTGCGGGTTTGGTCTTTGGTGCGGG
>RKRU01000166.1 GCA_007571225.1 Nitrosopumilaceae archaeon
AGAATTTGAGTTCCGTGAGGGCAGGAGCCATACAATTTTTTATAAAAGGATAGAAGAACGCAAGTTCCACGACACGGGAACAAAGAACTGGGAAAGGGATTGCTAAAGATCATTCTGGAGCAGGCGGGGATAGACATAGAAGAATTTAAACATGATTTTTAGATTAGACTTGATAAATATCGGGCATGTTGACTATTTTAGCGGAAATTATATGCATTGGAGCTGTTGCTCAATTGGCATATGTGGTTGATTTGAACCCAAAAACCGCAGGTGTATATGAGCCGATCGTAACAAGTTAAGCCAGTTCGAGGTAACTGTTTACGCCTCCCACGCCTGAATGACCGATTCCGGGCACAAGTTTGGCAAATTATTTACGCCGGACGTAAACATGTACTAACCTCCTGCACATTGTAACATTGCAGTTTAGAAGGTTTATAAGCGAAATTACGCTATTAAACTTGAATGTCAGAGGTTACCGTAAGAAAATCTGACGGTTTATCCCGTAGGGACTTTTTGAAATTGATCGGAGCTGCAGGTACGGGGCTAGCCTTTGCCCCGTTTGTCCCCTTTGGCAACTTCATGCCAAACCCCAACCAGGCCTCCCTTGAGCGCGTGCCCGTGATGCTTGACGGTGACGGAAATCCAACACAGGCAAACGTCAACACGTTCCCGGTCAACCATTCAGAGGTGATCACCTATCCTGCGACTGGCGATCCGGCTCTTGATGCAGAAGCATTCAGAAAATGGCAGCTGATACGGCTGCCCGTAGAGATGGGTGGTGAACGAAACGATGTCAGTGCATTCCGTGCATTCAGCATGATATGCCTGCACCTATGGTGTCTCTGGAAGTACTGGCCCGATGACAACAGGAAGCGCGGCGAATGTCCATGCCACGGCACCATGTACAACCCTGATACCGGGGTGGCATTCATCGGGCCTGCATCCGTGCAGGCCGCGCCCTCAAATACGCTACCAAAGTTGACGCTAGACATGGATGCAGACGGCCTGCTATATGTAATGCCCCCAAAGTTTACAGCCAATGACAATGGAGTTATAGGATATGGCCGCTTCGCTTGACGGCATTACACTTGAATCTAGAAGGACAGGCGCCGTCGCATTCTTTTATTGGCTGTGGGACGGAATCGACCGCACCATATTTACCGCCATAAAGTTCTCGTTTCCTGCAAGGTTCGTCAGCCCGTTTGGATTTCTGGGCATGCTCACATTCATCACGTTCATCATTCTGGGCATCTCTGGAGCCCTGCTCATGTTCTACTACCAACCGATACTTGATAGAGCATGGGACAGCGTCCAGTTCATCAACGACGAGGTTCCATTCGGCTTTCACATAAGAAACATACACTATCACGGATCAAATGCCATGGTACTGCTTGCCGTGCTCCACATGTACTACCAGTACTTTAGTGGACGATATAAGATCCGCAACGAGGTTCTCTGGATGACAGGCGTCATACTGGGCGTAGTCACCATACTGGAGGCATTTACAGGTTATGACGTTATATTTAGCGAGAGGGCCGAGCTTGCAATCAGCATTGCCGCCTCCCTGACGACATCCATACCGGTCGTAGGCCCGCTCATACGCGATGCTGCGCTTGGGAGTGGGTTCTCGGACTTTGTGCTGCGCTTTTACGCCCAACATGTCTTCTTGCTGCCCGTGGTCATGCTCGGACTGATGGCAGTCCACTTTCCGCGGTTTCTGGTCTTTGACGTACCCATGGTAATGGCGATCAGTGGGGCCATACTGATTACCGGAGGCGTCTTCCCGATAGACTTGGGGTTCAAGTTCGAGCCCAACGTGCCGCCTGGGGTCACCGTACCGGAGTGGTACCTTACTGGAATCTACGCCTTTATGCGCACCCAGTACGACAAGTTCGTAACGGGGTTGCTGTGGCCGTTGCTGTTCATCGTGTCCCTAGTATTAATACCGTTCATCGACAGGTACAAAAAGTTCTCATGGCGCGATAGGCCCATCATAACAGCCTTTGGCATTACAAGTTTGGCCCAGATCATGGTAACCACGTACTGGGGCTTTTACATACCGCCGGACATATCCATACCACTAGTAGAGAGGCTGATCATAGATCCGATCTTCTTCTACGGCACCATGATACTGCTAGTTCCACTGGGATTCGGCTTTACATACATGATGATAAAGCTGGCAAACGAAGCGGAACGAAAGTCAAAGCTTGCAAAGAATACCGGTCCGCAGAAGGTCGCAACGATAAACCTCTCCGAAAAGTGGATAAACTGGGTACTGGTTGCGCTGCTTGCATTCCAAGTATTCCTCAACATAGCCGCATACAACGCGGCACTGACGGGTATGAAGAACATCTCACTCTTCTACATAGGCATCATACTGCTTGTATTTGCGGCATTCTTCCACCTGTACAGGTATGGAATGAGTCAGGAGAAGGCAGCACCGCCGCCGGCCCCCGTATACGAGGAGGTCGAACTGCCCAAGCTTGCGGTGAGTGCGCCGCCTGAGCCGCAGATAGAGGAAGCCAAGGGTGCGGCCGCAAAAGCTGCTATTGCATCATCATCATCGCCGGACGAACAAAAGAAGGAACTCTCGCCGCCTAAGATAGTGGCAAACAGCGCCGGCGGCGCGGCAAGTGGAACAAGCGCTCAGCCAGCAGACTTGGGCAATACAAAACAGGCAAAATAACAATTCCGCCCCGATGCAGACTGCAGTTAGTCATATCTGCAGCTAAACCAGAACAAGCAGACTGCCAGAAAACTCTGAAAAAACCACCTACATGATCCTCTCCATTGTATAAAGCCGTTTGAGGCAGGCAGGGCAGACGTAGAGATTACCCCCGTTATAAGCACCCAGCAGTAGTCTAGGTCTCCCCCAAATGACCGATTACAGTTAACCCAAATCTCCTGTTTTGAATGTGGGTAACTAGGGTAGATGGGAGTATAAGTTTGTTTGGATGTCAAAGATATGCGGCCTTTGCAAATACCTATATATGGCCATTTTTTTGTAGTGATATGAAAATCCGTGCAGGCTATGACAGGCAGCGGCAGTTCCAGATATCGCAGATCTGCAAGGTGGATATGGTGGAGATAATGGAG
>RKRU01000199.1 GCA_007571225.1 Nitrosopumilaceae archaeon
CGTGCAGTATCGTCTGTACGTGCAGTATCGTCTGTACGTGCAGTATCGTCTGTACGTGCAGTATCGTCTGTACGTGCAGTATCGTCTGTACGTGCAGTAGCATCGGTACCGATGGCGTCGTTTGTACATGGGGCAACGTTTACACACACAACACCTTCTGCGCCCCCTGCATGACTACCACGGCCGGGTACCCCTACACGTACACGGATTCTAACCTTTGAGATAAATGGCACGGGGCCCACGCTTGTGACATCGATCTTTTGAAGATCATGTATCTTTATGGCGCCAAAGTCGGCATCCCGCACAGCTATGTCACGTTTCAATGGTTGCCGTATCTTAACTAGGAATGGCCTGCCGCTGCCCCGCACCATACTGGTACGATCCTCGCCCCCAATCCAAGTAAAGGCAAATTTCTCCCCGCCCATCTGCCCGCGCAGGTGTGCAACAATGGCGCGCTCCATACTACCAAACTCTGATGACTGCGCCCTACTGCACACAACACATCTTGCATCATAACACCCCATACAGAGATCCTCCTTTTGAGATATGTTTCTGGAATTCTTTGTATATCTACCAGATACCGCAATTGGCTTTGAGTATACCATACAGGATCTCTCTGCGGGCCTTATGGCAAGGGTGATCTCTGGATTGAGACAGTCATATCTCTTGTTTGTCCTACGGGCAAATCTTCTTCCAAGCTCCCGAGTCAGGCCGGTCTTTATTCCATCCGAGCCACGCAACTTGTACAGCGAGCGTATACTATCATCCCGATCTATTATGGACGGCTTTATCGTGGTTCCCACAAGAGGCTGTGCGTCCTCAGTATCTCCCTTGATGCAGTCGTTGCATCATCATCATCATTATCATCATCATCGTTATTATCATAATAATTACCATCATTGTGATTATTATAGTCATTATGGTCATTATGATTATGATGATTGTAATTATGACTATGACTGTTGCCAAGGTCTGCGTGTTTACCTAATGCCGTCTGCCAGTCTACCTGCCCTTGTAGTCATCCAATTCCCATTCTCTTGAGAGTATCGCGCATCGCCCTACCTTTGGCGGCCTTCATTAGGGCCTTTGTCTTCTTGTACGTCTTTAACAGTTCCTTGACCTCATAATCCAGCCTTCCAGAGCCCCTTGCTATCCGCTGTGTCCGGGATGCGTTTATGATGCTTGGATCCGCCTTCTCCTGTACGGTCATGCTCTGCATTATGTATCGCCACTTCTCGATGTTCTCCTCCATCTTATCTAACTTGCTAAGGTCGCTGTTCTTGCCACCCAGTCCGGGTATATTCTCAATCACACTCTTCACAGAACCCGTCTTTGTAAACTTCTCCAGCTGGTAAAAGTAGTCCTCCATGTTCATCTTGCCGCCTATTATCCTCTTCATCCTCACCTCGTCGGACTCCTTCCCCATGCGCTTAAAATGCTCCAAGATTGCCTGTATGTCACCGATTCCAAGCAGCCTGCCCACAAACTGCGACGAGGAGAACTTTTCAAGATCGTCTATGCGCTCCCCGGTTCCGATGTACATTACGCGGGCGCCCGTGGCGGCAGCAGCTGCAAGCGCCCCACCACCGTTTGCAGAGCTATCCATCTTGGTTACTACAATCCCCCCCACAGGTATGGTCTTGTGGAAGGCCTCGGCCTGGCTATAGCAGCGCTTGCCTATAGTACCGTCTATAACAAGCAGGGCCAGATCTGGCTCGGCCACATCTGCAATGCTTCCCATCTCGTCAAGCAGGTCCTGCTCCTCCTTGTGACGGCCTGCAGTATCGATAAGTATGATGTCAAGTGGCTGGCGCCCAAAGTGCCTCAACCCGTTGCGCACCACAGTCGGGGCATCGTCAGTGTTCCTATCGTTGCCATACACCTCCACGTTTGCCTTTTCACACATGGTGCGTAGCTGAATTAGGGCTCCGGGCCTGTATGTATCTGCTCCGATCACTCCCACCCGGTATCCTTGCCTAGTGAACAGCTTTGCAAGCTTTGACGTAATTGTCGTCTTGCCGCTGCCCTGTATACCAAGCATTACAATCCTATTCTGCTTACCCTGCCTGAACTCAAACTCCGACTCTCTGCCCAGAAGAACCGACAGTTCGTCGTGCAGGATCTTGATTATGTGGTTCTTTCTTGAGAGGCCTGGCGGGAGCTTCTCCTCAAGCGCCCGCTCCTTTATGCGGTCTGTAACCTGTAGCACCAGCCGTGCATTGACATCGGATGTCAGAAGAGCCCTCTGCACATCGTTGACAAGCTCCTTTATCATCTCCTTATCAATACTAGAGGACTTTAGCACCTTCTTTATCGCCGAGTCTAGACTATCCCTGAGCCGGTCAAGCATCGTAATCTAACTCCGCATCCACTATTTCAAACCTTCCTCTATACCCGTCCCAGGCCAGTTTGGACTCACGTATAACTATGGGCGCATCAAACATCGGACAGTTGACTACAAACGTCTCGGCCTCTCCCCCCTCAAAGTCGATGGCAAACCCGTGCCGCTCCGAGAGAATCTTCAGCCTCTCAAGATCCAGACGGGTTATCCTTCTGCCAAGCCACCTTGCATCAAGCCCTCCTGCCGCCACTGCTGATACTATAAACTCAAATTTTGCTCCAAACAGGGCATCCATATATTCAGACGACGGGATTCCCCATATGGGCTCTACAACTGCCAGTCCTGCATCCGAACATGCCTGTCCAAACCTTGACTTTTGAAACCTACTCCTGATGCCCCCGTGTACAACCCCCTCCACACCAAACTCTTGCTTTGCCCTGGCCAAGAGCGACCCGAGTGCGTCAATCTCGGTCTCCGTATCGTCAGAGTCTATCGTACCAGACAGTAGAGGTGTGGCACTCATGGATTTTGCTTGAAGGCGTACCCACATGGTATTTGGATGGTGCAAGAGAAGACTTTCCTCGGACTTGCCAGACATACTTACAAGACAGCCAATTGTGTGTCCCTGAAGACGGGCCTTGTATGTTGCATATACGCTGTCCTTGCCCCCAGAGAAGAGGGATGCGAGTATCATCATTTTTTGTACACTCGTACCTTATTTGTTGTTGTTGCAATTGCAGCAGCCACCACCCTTGCGGCCGCATCGAAGTTCTCGCCGCCGTCTATCATAGACATTATACATATTGACTGTTTTTTAAAAACAATTGCAGTCATACTTGGATGTTCTGATCGGGCGTGGTGGCTAATCCGTGCAGTTCACAGGGCCGTACACGGACTGCATACCATCCAAATCGCGCGCCTCCAGAAAACTTGATGTTAGTGCATAAAATTTAGCTAAAACGTTGAATTTAATTTAGTTCCATATTTTTAAAGTCGTTTGGATACGTAACTGTATGAGTGAAGTACAATATGTCGCACCAAGTGAACTAGACAAGGAGGAACTGATTGAACTGGTTGCCACAATTAAGAGGACTATGGGGGAACAAGAGGAGACGATTGCAGAAAATAACAGGACTATTGCTGAGCAGAAGAAGACGATTGCAGAAAATAACAGATGTCTTGGCAAGATGCACGGGCTGATG
>RKRU01000200.1 GCA_007571225.1 Nitrosopumilaceae archaeon
ATCACCATCGTTATCATCACCACCTATACACTATACACCAAACATTACCGCCATGCCGTACATCATGGCCACTGCCGCCAGTACTATAGCAGAGCATATCCCGATCTTGTGCCGGTAGTTCTGCGAGGCCGGATCATACGGATAGTCTGGACGCGCGGGCCTTCCCACACCCACGCCGCCGTGTCCGAGCATTATGCGTATCCCGTTTACGGTATGAAAGACACACATGCCTATTACGACTGCTAGTATGAGGTGCCCTTCAGTAGTCTGCGTAAGGGCAAGAAACTCGTCCCAGCCGGCCTTGCCTTGCAGTATGCTGCTAGTCTCGTATATGTGTCCGATAAAGTATGCAAGCAGTCCAAGCCCGCTTAAGCGCATGAGCCAGTAGGCCACCCGTTCAAGGCCGTACTTGCCCGGATTCATCATGCCCCCCACGCCCGCATTGTGCGGGGGCCCCGCTGCAGCATCCCTTGCATCGTCCTTGGCAGCACTAGTCGTCATAATCAGTACCTCCTCTCAACTGGCTTATACTTTGTTATCGTAACAGGGTACTTTTTCATTATGGGCTCACGTGGATCATAGTATGCAAGCGTATGGTGTAAAAAGCCCTCATCATCGCGCTTTGGATAATCCGTACGCGCGTGCGCTCCCCTTGACTCCTTCCTGTTTATGGCGCCGATCAACACTATCTCGGCCACCCGAAACATCGAGTCCAGCTCCATCACGTTTGTAAAGTTGGTGTTGTACTCAGCCGCCCTGTCATCCACATGCTTCCAGTACTCTGATCTGAGTCGTCTCACCTCCCGCAGCCCCTCTGCAAGTCCAGTGCCGGTCCTGTACACGTACGCCTTTTCGTTCATCGTATCAGTCAGCTTCTGCCGCGTCTCGTACGGGTTTACAGTACCGCTGCCGCGGAATATTCTATCATAGATGCGCTTCTCCTCTGCAACCACGAGGTGGTGCGGCCACGGTGTATACACAGCAGACTCTATCTGGTTCTGGGCATACAGCGCCGCCTGCTCACCTGTTATCTTACCCCACACGATACACTCAGACGTAGAGTTGGCCCCCAGCCGGTTTGAGCCGTGTACACTGTTGCATGCAGCCTCTCCTGCGGCCCAGACCCCTTGGATCTCAGTTGCCCCATCTATGTTTGTGTGCAACCCACCCATCATATAGTGGCACACCGGACGTACATCAAGCAGATCCTTTGCAGGATCTACACCCGAAAACTTTATGGATATCTCGCGGATGCCGCCCAGCTTCTCCTTTATCTTCTCATCTCCTATGTGGCGCAGGTCAAGCTTCATGCAGTCGACGCCGGTCTCGTGCTTGAACCCCCTGCCCTTGTCTATCTCCGTCATTATCGAGCGCGACACGATGTCGCGCGGCGCCAGCTCCATCTTGGAGGCCGCATATCTCTTCATGAACCGCTCCCCCTTGTTGTTGAGTAGGTAACCACCCTCGCCGCGGGCGCCCTCCGTAATCAGTATTCCAGACGGCATTATCCCTGTAGGGTGGAACTGTACAAACTCCATATCCTTGAGCGCCATTCCCGCACGCAACCCCATGTCAAGCCCGTCCGGCGTGGATGAGAGTGCATATGTAGAAAAGCTGTACAGGCGCCCGGCCCCCCCAGTCGCTATCACAAGTGAGCGCGCCCGTATAGAGTAGAACGTACCTGTCCCAAGCTCGATTGCAGTTATTCCCATGAACTTTCTCCCGTCGTGTATAATCGAGGTTGCGAACCACTCGTTGAGGTACTCTATGTTGTCAAACTTTTGACACGTATCGTACAGCGTCTGCATCTCAAAGAACCCCACCTTGTCTGACGCGTACGTGGCCCTCGGAAAACTATACCCACCAAAGTTCCGCTGATCTATCCGGCCGTCCTTACGGCGCGACCAAGGCATCCCCCAATGATCAAGCTGCCGTACCTCCCTGGGCATCTCCACGCAGAGCCGTTCTGCCACATCTTGGTCGGCAAGAAAGTCGCTGCCCTTTACGGTATCATACACATGCGACTCTATCGTATCCCCCTCATCCTCAAACAAGACTGCAGCAGTCCCGCCCTCTGCGGACACCGAGTGCGAGCGCATAACCTGCAGTTTTGAGACTATCGCGATCTTCAGATTTGGTGCGGTCTTGGCAGCAGATATGGCGGCCCTGAGTCCGGCAAGCCCGGATCCGCATATAAGCATGTCATACTCGATCGTCTCTACCATTTAGCAAAACTATTTACCAAGAGGTTAAATATGTAATAACACCGGATGTGGCGCCGCCGTACAAAAACTAAAATATATCGCAGGCGATATAACATCATGGGTTCGGACTGGTTTGAGGCAGTCAAAAGTTCTATTCCAAGGGGGTTCTCTCGATGCTTTATCATACAGCTGCTAAAGGAGAAGCCGCACACGGGCAAGGAGATAATGGACAGGGCAGCAGACAAAAGTGGCGGGGCCTGGAGGCCGTCGCCGGGGCTGATATATCCGCTGCTTGGCAGGCTGCTTGATGAGGGACTGATCGAAGAGGAAGAAGGAAACAGTAGAGGTGGAAAGTACAAAATTACAGAAAAGGGCATCAGGACCGCCGAAGACATACAAAAGATAGAAGATGCCGCAAGGAAGCAGCTTGATGTGCTGTTTAGAATTGGAAGCGTTGGAAGGTTTGCAGCGGCAGACCTGCTTGAGAGGATCATATGTATTGGCTCCATGCTGGGCGCCAACACATCGAACATGACCAAAAGTGAGATGGCCCGATACAAAAAATTCCTCAAAGACGAGCTGGACCGCATAGAGAAGAGGCAGCGGCAGGACGACGATATGGACGAGATAAAGGTAGAATAGCCTGTTGTAGTGGCACGGCCCGCCGCATCAAGCTGCACGTATTATTTTTCTGCACATCAGAATCCACACACCAGAATACGCACCATGCGCGATCGATGTCCATCTGGTTACGTGCAACAAGTATCCTCCCCGCGTGAGCCTAACGCAAGCGGTCTGTCTATGTCCGAAACCAAAGATTCAGGTGTGGAAGGGGGAGGAATCCTAAATGGTACC
>RKRU01000201.1 GCA_007571225.1 Nitrosopumilaceae archaeon
TCCCAACTGCCTCGTTTCCAACTGCCTCGTTTCCAACTGCCTCGTTTCCAACTGCCTCGTTTCCAACTGCCTCGTTTCCAACTGCCTCGTTTCCAACTGTCAAGTCAGTGTACCCCCGCGTACTTTTCTACAAGATCCTGGCCGTCTATCAGCGGAATCCCGTGCCGGGCTGCAAAATCGGTCGCCTTCTCTAGGGAGAGCGCCGCATACGTATCGGCATCCAGCATCTCGCAGACTGCCACTGCCGGATGCAGCCCTGCAGTCTGTGCAAGATATATGGACATTTCGGTATGGCCGCGGCGTTTCTTCAACAAGCCCTCCGCTGCAATCAACAACGGAACGTGGCCCGGCGTACGGAACGACCGTACAAACTCGGCCGCCTCATCCCCAGAACCACATATGGCTGCAATCTCAGATATCGTAGTGGCTCTATCCCGGTCCGTGATGCCAGTAAAGGTACGGCGGGAGTTGACCGATATCGAGAACGTGGAACGATCGCCGTACGGCGCCAGTCCCATTATCATCTCCTTCTCCTGCATGGCTGGCGACTCTGCTAGTATGTCGTGCATATACTGCAGCCTCAGCGACGAGGCAAACTCATAACCGAGCGCCACGCATATCAGGCCGCCTGCATTAAGGCGCATCCTTGCCACATGTTCGGGGCCTGCAAGTCCGGCGTACACCACCATATCAACCTCATTCTCCCTGCTTTCTGAGTCATGCAGTAATACAAACTCCCCGCGCCTCAAGGATTCGAGCGCACTCTCAAACATCATGACCGACCGCCGTCCCACTCTGATTATAAAGCTTACCTGTATGATGGTAATTACTAATATATTGGTAGTTAGCCCTCAATCCAGAACGTACCTGCCAAGAATGTCGGCTTCAATATTAAGTCTGTCGCCCTCTTTCTTAGAGGCAAGGTTAGTGACTTTGAGCGTATGCGGTATCAAGGAGACTGATGCGGTACGGCCTTTTGCGCTCACCACCGTAAGGCTGATACCGTCAAGTGTGACGGAGCCCTTTCTTACCACGTATTTGGAGAGCCGTTTGGGTATCTCAAACCAGAGGCGCACCTCCTTGGGTCTTCTACGTATCTTTGTGATTGTGGCAGTCCCATCCACATGTCCCAAGACAAAGTGTCCCTCAAGTCTGTCACCGATCTTCAGGCTTCTCTCCACGTTGACCGCGACGCCGGGCGTCAAGCCTCCTAGACTAGTCTTCTTTATTGTCTCGTCTACAAGCTCGAATGTACACTCGGAGCCAGATATCTCAACTGCCGTAAGACAAGCTCCGTTTAGCGCAACGCTCTGCCCGCGCTTCAGTCCTTCCGAATGCATACCTATATCCACCACGATTCGAATCGCGCTGCGGTTGGCAGTGTCACGTACTACGCTCTTGACGGTGCCAGTACCCTCTATGATTCCGGTAAACATACACAAATGATTGGCGACGGGGAGTAAAAACGATTTCCAATTAACGGTCAGCGCTCGCGTGACGAGATCTCTGTAAACTCGTTGTCACAAAACTGATGGAAGACCGTACAGTCGTTGGTCCGGGCAGCCGCTATTATCCCAGGCATGTCGCGGTCCCTGACCCCCTGTGCTGCCAGAAATGCCTCGTCATTGCGCCCCATCATGACAAAGAGTCGGGATCTTGCAGCAGCAGTCTCCTTTGTTATGGAAGGGTCCACCTCACCGGCCCTGTCGTAAGACTGAAGAGCCTCCTCGTACCGTTTTAGGCAGCCCAGTGAGAATCCCCTGTTTAGTAGTGCGGTGAGATCGTCGGGCAGTACTGCAAGAACCTTGTCATAATATGCTATCGCCTCCTCATGGCAAGACAATCGGGTCAGGGCCAGTCCCATGCCGTTGAGTGCCACATCGTCTTCTGGGGCGAACTTTAGGATGCGGCCGCAGGTATCCACGACATCGTCATATCGCTTCAGGGACTCCATTATTACAAGCCTGCTTCTGAGCGCGTACGGATCTTCGTCCCACACCTTCAGCACCGCATCACAGTATGTGAGCGCCTCTTCGTATCTCCCAAGGTTTGTAAGCGCAAGCGTAATGTTCTGCAGTGCAGTCATGTCGTCAGGATAATCGTCAAGAATCTTTCTGCAGTAGTTGTACATCTTCTCGTACTCTCTGGCATTGAAGAGGGACCTTATCGTGGTGGCAGGATCAAGTAAGTCGATCACGGAGATGCCATATGGGGCGTCTCATTAACATGTTGCGACTTGAACATAATGGGGACGGCCCACCCAAATACATGTAGATGCCATATGGGGCGTCTCATTAACATGTTGCGACCGGCTATTGCCCGCACAGGGGCACGATACATCAGAATCGGCTAGTTTGACCATACACTCATCGTCACGGCAAGATACAGCATCCGATACGGGCAGACGTTAATCATACTGGGATGTGGGATGGTTCAACTGATTAGTCTCCAATATTGGCATCAACGCGTAACCGTAGGCGCGTAGCTAGGTGCGGCCATCATCTTGGTGCGCATGACAACTGCCATGACCAATATTATGGCAACTGCAAGAACGACAATTGCCATGGCGCCAAACTCAGGCACCACCACTGCAACCGTATCCATCCTCAGCAGTATTGCGTCTATCTGTGCGCCTACTGCCTCAGGCGATTCACCGTCTGCTATCATGCCACGGAGTTCCTCGCGCATCATGTGCTCGATCTCCAGCATGAGCTCCCTTTCGCCGGCGTCTACAAGCGGCATCTCCAAGAACTCAAAGTTGTCCAGATACGCCTTTGTGGCATAGCTCTTTGCCAGATCCGCATCACCCTCGTTATACGCTATCTTGGCATCTGCCAAGAGTATGCGTATACGGTCTACATACTGCAAGAGGCGTTCTTCTTTGGTGTACTGTACGTCTGATACCCCCACGGATTCATCTATACTGTTAATTATGGATTCGGTGATCTTCGTTATCTCGGACGGATCGTCCATTGCACCATAGGCCGCATTCAGTGCATCAAATTCGGTAGTCATACCTGCATA
>RKRU01000203.1 GCA_007571225.1 Nitrosopumilaceae archaeon
TTACTGATGTAAAGCATGCGGGGACCGATGAGGCAGACGCCGTTGATACGGTGACCGGTGACATCCCAGAATCTGCTGTAGATGCTGCCCGGCCCGACCTGTTTGATGCCATACGGTATGACCAGCCTAGATTTGAAGACACGGGCCATATACGCCTGGCCATGATGACAGAAGATAATGCGGTCTGGCAGGGAGAGCCGGAGGAATCTCTGCCCGATCGGGAGAAACCGTTTGGTAACATTCTGTTGCTGGCCGCAGCTGTGTCGGTTGTGGGATTGGCGGCGTGGGGTCTGTACTGGAGAAAGGGACGCGCGGTTAACGCACCCCCGATACCCGTCTTGCATGCAGGGGCTACACTGATCCAGCGGCCGTTGGCAACATTAGATGTCGACATTGCAGTCAAAAAAATGATCGCCGATGCGCAAGATCTCCACAATGCCGGGTATCGCAAGGAGGCTCACGAGGCGCTTGGCCGGACAATCAGATTCTTCTATTCATACAAGATGGGCCTGACAGGACAGATGACAAACACCGAATTGCTTGATCATATACGAGATAGAATACCTGTCGAAGAATACACATCAGTAAAAAGGTGGCTTGTCATGTGCGGCAGTGTGGAGTATGCCAAGTATAGATCGAATGCAACGGATTTCTTCGACATGGTGCGAGAACTCTCAGACCGCATTGGCGTCTAGTTTATGGCGGCCCAGCAGGTCTTAAAATTTTCATCCCACCTTACATGTCCTAGAAATCTTCTTTCATCAAATTTACCAATATCTGTGATGGTTACAGTAGTATTGCCTATGGTACCTCCAAACCAGTCCACAAACGATACCGTGATGCTCACACTGTTCCTTGTACTGTTGTCGTTTTGATATATGCCTGCAATCATTACTATCCCAAAATCGTCACGCACACACGACATGTCAGTCACTCCATGTATGGTGGATTCTTCTGGGTTTGTCATGTGTGGTTCTGGGGGCTGAATGTTCAACGATGCTGTCTGTATGTCGTCAGTGGCGCTGTCAATAACGCCGTCAATGGAACCGTTGATGGAGCTACCGGTATACATCGTGGGCCTGTTTACGGATTCACCTGTGTTTGCGGCGCCGTCATGTGCGCTGCTCGTGCTGTCTGTTGTATTGAGCGGATCTAAAGTGCCATATGTTATATTTTGATTCGGTTCCGTGATTGCCTCGGGAATTTCTATTGTAGATGTGTTCTTCAATATGTGGTGCAGCTTGCCTGTGTGATCCTTGCCCATGATAAACCCAATTTTTTTGAGCACTCCGTCGACTATGCTTGTAGTGGGCTCTGTTTTGTCAAGTGTGGTGTGTGGTGGTGTACGATACACATAGTGTTCATTGTACGTATCAAATATGGTTACCTGTATGATTAAACTGTTGTGTGTGCAGGCAGTGACTGCCCCCTCACCATTATATTCAAAGAAGCACCTTGTGTCATCCGATGTGGTGCCCGTCATATGTGCCGACTCAAAGATCTCCTGCGCGGTTCGATTAGTGTGCGCCTTCCAGTAGTTGTCCAACTTGGCCTTGTCTGCAAGTTGGGTAATCTGCATCGTCATTATGGGTACCTTGAACCTGTCAAGCACCGGCTCGTATACTCTAGTTATATCGCGCATCAATACCCTTACGGAATCTACAGCGTCGTCTGCTTCGTCGAATCCATACTCTGTAGTGACAAACCTCCACTTCGTCACACCCATAATCTTATCTATCTCCCTCTCAGTCAGGAGAAACCCCTCAAGCTCCATGCTGTCCGTGTCTCCTAGATGTGATTGGGATGATGCATCCGATAAATGGCCTGTCATGTTAAAATGGTATATGAACTCTAGATACTGAGTGTCCGTAACCCTGCCATTTATCCACCACTCTGCCCTATCTTCTATCCACTTGTATGGGGGGTTGGTAACGGGCGAAAATCTGTAGGTTTGTTCATAACCGGCCCGTATATCATTTACTGCGTCCTGCAGGTGCTCCTCTTCTAATAATCCCGCCAATAATCCCCAATACTCGTAATCTGGCATGGGCCCGTGCAACCACTCCGTGGTGGCTTCTCTTAACCAGTCTGGAATCTGTTGTTGCCCCTGCCCTTGGGTGGTGTTGGTAATTATGATCAATAATGTGATTAGAAGGCTGCTTGCAACATAGTAAACTGCCATTATAATCTGTGAGGGTAACAGGTCCCCTTTATAAGCACCCAGATTGTCTAAGTCTCACATGCCTGAATTATTGATACTGACCACAAATTATGTACATTGTTTACGCCTAACCTAAACAGTACGTGAGGGGGGGAGTTGTTACACCCGAATTGGGCAAACTGTTTTAACACAACCACCAAGTATTATTTATAATGCAGCAATATTCCAAATTGCCTGTAGAAGTTGTTTGTGCAGTTATTCTGACAGGCGTGATTATATTTTCTGTAAGTTTACAGTCGGCGGCTGCACAGGAGTCGGGGTTTACAGTTGTTAAAAAGACTACTGGTGTTATCATGAAGTTTTGTACAAACGAGGCATTCACATTACAGGACTGCGATGAGCGATACGAGGGGCTGGGATGGACAGATCGCATAAACGTTCTCATCTATGCGCCTGGATGGAACGAGGACCCTGATAAGATAGATGTTATTGGTACCCCGACCAACCCGATCAAGGTGTATACAGCTTCTAATCGTGTCACTGATGTAGACTTTTCGGAGACTGGAGTCGACACTGGCATCTTTATGGGCGTAGTTAAAATGACTGGGGCGCCAGGATATGTTGTACATGATACGTATCTTACTCGCATATTTACTCACGGAGTGACTGCATCTACTGCTAATGGGGTTCCGATGCATGGCGAAGGACACGCAGGACATGGCATGACCGATAGCCCACCCACTCACACCGCCCCCACTACATTTGACATGACCGGCACCGACGGTGGAGGAGGACATACGGGACACGGTATGATGGATAACACACCTACCCATCCTCACACCACACCTGACATGACCGGCAC
>RKRU01000094.1 GCA_007571225.1 Nitrosopumilaceae archaeon
GCGCATTACAGAAATTGCCCGCATGATCCCATATTAAAGCCATGCCTTCAAAACGGAGAATTATATACATAAATTCATACCATGCCTGCCAGTGTAACCGTTTACGTCCCCACTGCCTGAATGACCGATTCTAGACATAAATTTGGCAAATTGTTTACACTAGACGTAAACAGTTACTGTGATATGCATGGTTTGCTTTTTTGGATGAGATTGGTCTTTTAGCGGCAAAAGAGCTGGGACTGCGCCCTCATTACGTGTAAGTCTAAATACCGTACATGCGTGGCATAATCATCGTGGTGTGGAAGAAGATTGCCAAGAAGGGCGCCGTGGCTCCCGGAAAAGGAAGGGCATTTACCGTTGAAGGCAGGCAGATTGCACTGTTCAACCAGGATGGATACCATGCCATTGACGACCTGTGCGTGCACCAGGATGGTTCCATTGCCCCCGGCGAGCTTGATGGCGATATAGTAGAGTGTCCGCTGCACTTTTGGCACTACAACATAAAGACCGGCGAGCTTACCGACTACCTCAAGGATGTCAAGCTGCAGACGTATCCTGTGGATGTAAGGGACGACGGCATCTACATAGATGCCTGACGCCTGCGTGGATGCGCACGCAGCAACACACACACACGCAGCAACACACACACACGCAGCAACACACACACACGCAGCAACACACACACGCAGCAGACTCTTGCTTGTAGCACAAAGAAAATGACGTCAATCATAACCTTTATTCTGATATATACACACACAAATCCTGTTGAATCCAGACATCATATCTGAGATTACATCCCAAGATTATGCGGCCATTACAGGACGCATACGCAGGTTCATTACGGCACAACTTGACCGTTCCAGTACCAAGGGGCTCGTACTGGGGCTGAGCGGGGGGATAGACTCGGCCGTTCTGGCATATCTGTGCCGTACCGAGGATCTTCTTGGACGGACGCTTGCCCTGATAATGCCCGATACTAGGGTTACGCCAGATTCGGAGACTGCAGACGCGCAGAAGATAATATCAATTTTGGGTATGCAGTACAAGCTGATAGACATAAACCCGATAGTGCGCGAGTATACCATGTACCTAGAGCCTAGTGCCACTGCAAGGGCCAACCTCAGCGCAAGGGTAAGATCCGACATACTGTACTATTACGCAAACGCAAAAGACTACCTTGTCCTAGGCTCAAGTGACAGAAGCGAGTACTTGATGGGATATTTTACAAAATACGGGGACGGGGCCTCTGACCTGATGCCCATTACATCGCTGTACAAGCTGCAGGTGCGCAAGCTGGCAGAACACCTAGAGGTACCTGAAGATATAATATCAAAGAAGAGCAGCCCGCACCTGCGCAAGGGCGACGTGGCAGAAGATGAACTGGGAGCATCATACGAGGAGATAGACTCTATACTATGGTGCATGATTGAGAAGGGCATGTCTGCCTCGGAGGCTGCCAGAGCCGCCCAGACTGACATGGAGACGGCAGAGCGCATCGGCCGCATGTACACGTCAAGTATGCACAAGAGGACAGTTCCTGCAACTGAGTCGGGACTGTCCTTTGGAGGTGGAACCGTCATACAATGACTGTACTGTTCGATACACTCTCCGGCAGGAAGATTGATCCTGTGCGGCCTGGCAGCAGTACAGTAGGGATCTACCTGTGCGGCGTTACTGTATATGATGATGTGCATATAGGACACGCCCGTACGATAGTGGTCTTTGATGTACTGAGAAACCATCTTGAGCGCACAGGCGGCCTCAGCGTGCGCATGGTACAGAACTTTACCGATGTGGATGATAAGATTATTGCACGCGCCCGTGCAGAGGATACAACGGCCGCTGCAATAAGCGGCAGATACATCAACAGGTATCATGACGAGCTGAACCGCCTTGGAGTCCAGCGCGCAGATGTATATCCAAGGGCCACCGAACACATCGGCGACATGATACACTTCATCGAGGATCTCGTGCGCAAGGGGGTGGCGTACAGATCCGAAAACGGGGTGTACTTTGCAGTCTCTAAGTTTCCTCGGTATGGCGCGCTCTCAAAGAAGAGAACAGATGATCTTCAGCTGGGCGCCCGGGTGGAGGTTGATGAGACAAAGGAGAACCCGCTTGACTTTGCTCTATGGAAGTTTGCTAGCGACGAGCCCACATGGGACAGCCCTTGGGGGGCGGGCAGGCCGGGATGGCACATAGAGTGTTCTGCGATGAGCACAAGATACTTGGGCGGCGATACAATTGACGTACACGGCGGGGGCCGCGACTTGATATTTCCCCACCACGAAAACGAGATAGCACAGTCCGAATCCCGTATGGACGGGGAGTTTGCCCGCATATGGATGCATGTCGGGATGGTCACCATACAGGGGGAGAAGATGTCAAAGTCCCTTGGCAACATAAGGACACTAAATAAGGTACTGCACGACTGGGGCGCCAATGTGATACGACTGTTCTGCCTGTCGGGCCATTATTCAAAACCCATCGACTATTCAGAAGAGAACCTGAGCGAGAGTCTGGCAAGATGGAGACAGATCGAGGCGTGTAGTTGCGAGCTTGCACATGCGGCGCGCAAGGGCGCCCTAGGAGACGACGCGTATGACAAAGCGGTAGCGGCGACTGATAATGATGATAATGATAATGATAATGATAATGATGTATCTGATACCGGCGCCGAGTTTGACTGGGCGCTGGATCATGACCTCAACACGCACCTTGCACTTGTGGCCCTGATGAGACTGGTATCGGATACAAACAACAAGATAGCAGGCGGGACGCTGAACGCCGGTTGGGCCTCAAGGGCGGGAGCCGAGTTGTCAAGGATGACAGGCGTGCTGGGCTTGACAATTCCTGAGATGACCGAAGAGTACTGCATGTCCATAGATGCCATAGTTGCCGAGCGCAACACGCTGCGAATGAACAGGGAGTACAAGAGGGCAGATGAGATAAGAGACAGGCTTGCCGCACAAAACATAGAGATACTTGACCGCGGCGGGGGCGAGACTGTCTGGATCAGGCGGGAACCGGTATGCGGTGATGCGGGCAGCTAGGCAAGTTATGTGGTGGTGGCAGTCCATGCCGGTATGGCATGCTGTGGGACCTGTGGTTCTCTACAGAATACATGTGCTGGCCAATCCCGGATAATATCGGTTCGCAAGGATTGCCCGCTTTACAGTCACCCGGCAGCCTCCTAGGTCCCCTATGTACAAACAACTAATCCCGTGCACAAATTCGGCAGGTTGTCTACGCCAAGATTGTATTGCAGATTAGGATCCGCCATATTTTTTGACAAGGTCATTGAGTCAGGCTGGGCCCGTCTTCTAGATAACCCTGGCCGGCATCAGCATTCTGGATAGAACTTCAGAGAGAACCATCTGCATGGGAAAAAAATTTTTCGAACCCTTCACGGAAAGAATTAGACGACTTTGGTTCATAATTGGAGAGAATATACTCTGATAACTGCTGTGAGTTCCTGAGCGCAAGTCGCAGGCCTGGATCTACGCACTTTTCTCCCCTTAGAAGTTTTGTTGTGTCTTGTAGTACTGTATCAAACTGATTTCTCAATACACAACTGTGCAGTTTTAGCAGTTGATGGGACCTGTATAGCATCCACGCCTGTTTGTGTCTGGTTGTACGTGCATACCAATTTGTCATATGGGCGGCTATCTCAGAAGCACTTGTGTGAACTAGGTAGTCGTCGTGGGATTTGGGTATGTTGCCATGATATACTGGGCCGCCCCTATAATCTAGGTTGTCATAATTTACGAGGCCGCCCTTGTAATCCAGACCACGTTCATCAAACATGTCGTGGTGCCGCATCTGTACTCCTTCCTGATCTTCCTCTTTTATCAAATACTCTCTCAAAGTTCCATCGTCATCATAGTAGGTCTGCAGGATGTGCTGGAGTATAATACACCCGTCCTCAATCATGGTCATGATGCGGGAATCCCTAAATGTCACTGCAGGATCAAGTGTTGGTATTTTCTCTAGTACAGCACTAAACTTCTCACTTAGTATGGATACATACAAGTCGTCTAGCACCCCGCTACCTTCATTGGGCTTTCTTGGCATGTCTCCGGTCTTGTACCAGTACCAGTCTGCCAAAAAAAACAGGGACTTGGCGGCTTCATGACAGTCGTCATGGTATATTTTGTCCAGTATTATGGCATACTGCGTCTGTGCGGTAAAATACAGGTATACAAGGTTCAGTCCTGTCATCTTGCGAATGTGCCTGTATATGCCGTTTATCTTTTGGTAGTTTTCCATATTTCTCACATTATTAAAATAATCACATTCAGTATCAGGCAGAACTGCCGTCGATATCCTGTTATACACTACAAAGGATTTGGGACGTATCGACGAGGTGATCCCCGTAAGGGTTGCGCTAAGACTGCAGCCTGCCGCAGATACAAATTTGCCCAGCCCCTCAACAAGTACACCATATGTACAGTCGGATATAAACACCTCAAGCAGATCCAAGAACGCCGTCTTGTTTTTGGGATCCTCCAGCTCGGGCACCCTGTTCATACCCGCAAAGCTCCCATGCGTGGCCAGTCTTGTTATGCGGTTTTTCAAGTCATGGTCCATCTGCGGAAGGCGCCCCAATATCGTTTCCAGATGTCTCTTTTTTAGACGCGACCAGTTCAATATGTTAAGATATGCGTTAATCATGTCTTGGTAGGACTTGTTGTTCCTCTCAAATGCATCTCTGTTCTTTATTACATATTTGGTAAACAGCCTAGTCGCCCTGCTTGTATTTACAAACTCATCTATGGAATTCTCATCGGGAACTGTTCTGGAAAGTATTGAAGTCAGACTGAGCACGGCATGACGGGGGTAGCCACGCGCAGGCCCTTTAGAGTGGTGTATGTCCGTCTTTTCCAACTGTTGATATTTGTGGTGTGCATTTTATAAATTTAATAGGCTGGGCGGTGGTATGATCCTGCCTGCCTGCTGCATGGATGTGACGGCCTTGTAGTCCTTCTGGGCATGAGGAAATGCGCCCGTGGGTCAAATTTTGTCAATAAATCTTCTCCCAGATTCCACGCGTGGGATCTTCGACATGGGCTTGTTGGCAGCAGTTTCAGTCTGGGTTTGGGCCTGGAGGCGGGTAATCTGTAGAATCTGTGCGGGGATCGGTTCTATACAGAATGCGGATACTGGCCGGGGTTCTAAAATACGGGCCCAACCGGCCTCATAATGGCCTTCAAAAAATACGGCGGATCCTGATCTGTAATGTAGTCTCGATGCAGACAACCTGCCGAATTCATGCCCGGGATCAGTTATCTGGATATGGGGGACCCAGACGGCTGCGGGGTGTCTATACGTGGGTAATCTTTACGAGCCGATATTGTCTGAGACTGGCCAGCACCAGTATTCTGGAGGGAACCGGTGCATAATCCCTGCAGCCGTGGCGGGTCAGGCGTTTATGGTCAGGCCGGCTGCGCAACAACTTTTCCCGTACGCGAGATTATGGTACTGGGGTAATGATTATCCTACTGTTGCCATGCTTTTTAAGGCCTTGTTGTTACTACCGATGTAGGATTTGAAGCAACTACCACAATACTACTTTGGATTCTCCTTCTTCAAGCTTGACTCAAAGTGGAGATGGATGTCTGATCTTGCAAAAGAAGAGTCGGCCAAGGAGGTGGATAATGTCCTGAGACAGACCCGCATAATGTACCGCTCATACTCAAACGTCGGAATTCGTGACGATACTGACTTTCTGCTGTGGTTTGCAGCGCCCGCAGTGGATGACATCCAGCGTGCAGTGGAGAAGCTGTACACGACCGTATTTGGCAAGTATGTGGTTCCTTCTAGGACGTATCTGTCGTGTACGCGCCCCTCGGCATATGCGCCGAGTTCTGCGCCTCAGGGATTCATAGCAGGAGACGAGCCCAAGCGGTACGTAATAGTATATCCGTTTACCAAAACCCGGGAGTGGTATCTGCTGCCGCAGGAGTCGCGGCAGAAGATAATGGACGAGCATATCGCAGTCAGCAGGATGTATCCACAGATCATCCTCAATACGACATACTCGTTTGGCATTCACGACGAGGACTTTATGCTCGCCTTTGAGGTGGACAACATACGGGACTTTCAGGATCTGATAATGGATTTGAGGGAGACGGAGGTATCATCATACGTGCAAAACGACATTCCAATGATCGTGTGCATCAAAAAGGAGATAGTGCCTCTGATACTTAGCATGGGATGATCCGTATACTCCACACCATCCATCTCAGATGAGAGTTCTCTCCAGAATACAAATGCTGGTTAGTTTATTTTTGGCTACTCCGTATAGCCTAAAAGCTCAATTACTGCCGCAGAGTGGTGTGGAGTGACAAAAGTAGCATATCCCATGTTTAGGTATCATTATCATCATTCCTGTCTACTTGGTGTGTTTGTTCTGTTTTTCAGATTCCTCTTCTCTCTCTAAGGTCTCCCTGTCGGGTGCCATCTTGCGCACAAAGGCCTTTGCAGGCGTCTCTATATTCTCAAAGTCAAGTGACCGGTGGGGCCGTTCGTTGTTGTACCACTGTATAAAGCGCTCTACTGGGTCCGTCCTGCTCTTTGTATGGAATGGACCTCCCACATGATAGTTTTCAGGCTCCCTTCCAGGCGCCACCTGCTCAAAAAAGTGAAGTTTTCTCTGCAGTTCGCCGTGGAACCTCTTCAGCTTGCCGCTTGCCTGCGGATGCCCCGTGCGGGTCAGTACATGTTTTATGCCCAACCGTTTCAACTCTTTCTCAAACGGGGCCTCTTCACTCTCCGTGTCGCCTTTTTTGTTTGAATGGGACAGGAGATCATGATCTGCAAGTATAGATACGGGTTTGCCGTATTGGGCAATTGCCTTGTGCAGTACATCAATTGCGTGTTGTACAGTATCGTCTTCAAATACACCATACCCGGTTATCAGACGCGAGGCGTCATCCTCATATGATATAAAGTACCTACCATCGGGTAGAACTTTGTAGTCAGTATGCCACATTGAGTTTGAGTATCTCCGCTCAGATTTTACCCACCTGCGCTTGGTGGGCTGTCCCCCCGAAGGCTCTTGTGGTGTGACGGAAAATGCAATATCATCCTGTTTTGGCATCATCGTTCTTGTTTAGCCTCCTTGGTATGTTTGTTTAGGTTTTTCGATTACTCCTCTTCAAATACACCACCATGTCCGGTTATTACATGCGAGGTGACGTCATTCTAGTATGATGTAAAGTACTTGCAGTCTGGCAGACCTCTAATCGATATGCCCAATTGAGTTTGAGTGCTTGTGCCCAAACCTTGCAGTAAGAGATTATCCGGTTATGTCAGGGCCGCATACAGATGATCAACAAATGACTCGAATCCGTCTTCTGCCGGTAAAATTACATCTATATGAATGGATTATTAAACCCGCCAATTTTTGGACGGGGTTGTCATGCCCGGCAGGTTAAAAAACATAAATCACAAGCCTGATTCAGAGGTAGACATGCGATATCACAAACTGGGCAAGACCGGAATTGAGGTATCCGAACTGGGATTTGGAGCGTGGTCCATTGCGCTTGACTGGTGGGGCAAGAAGATCGAGGAGGATGAGGCCCTGCGCATGCTCAGAAGGGCATATGATGTGGGGATTAACTTTTTTGAGACTGGGGACATGTACGGCAAGGGCAAAAGTGAGCGGCTTATTGGAAGGGCCTTTGCAGGCATGCGCGACGAGGTTGTAATATCTACCAAGTACGGATACGACTTTGCAGGCGTAGAACAGATAGGCCACAGCGAACTGCCGCAGCGGTTTGATGAGGACTTTACCAAAAGGGCTCTAAGGGACAGCTTGGAGAGGCTGCAGACTGATCATCTCGACATGTACGGGTTGCACAATCCAAAATTAGGCCACATCCGGGACGACTCAATATTTGAGACGCTGGATGGATTCCTCAGGGCCGGTACCATACGGACATGCCAGGTGGCGCTCGGCCCTGCAATAGGCTGGACTGACGAGGGGCTGGAGGCAATGGAGAGGCCCTGCGTGGGCGCAGTCCAGACTGTATACAACATACTAGAGCAGACACCGGGCAACGAGCTGCTGCGCAGGGCAGCAGACAGGGGTGTGGGAATACTGGTCCGGGTGCCCGAGGCTTCTGGCATACTGACTGGCAAGGTGAATGCGGATACCAAGATTGATCAGAAAGATCACCGGTCCGTAAGAAAGGGAGAGTGGATAAAGGCGTCCCTACAGAAGGTAGAGGAGATCAGGCCCATAGCCGAGAGAAACGGCCTGACCATAAGGGAACTTGCAATGAAGTTCATAATGACCAAGCAGGGGTTTGCATCCGTTCTTCCTACCGTAACAGACGAGGACGAGATTGTTCAGTATGCCGAGATGTGCGACGGCAGATACATATCTGCATCGGATATGGAGGAGATAGACGGCCTGTACAGTACGTGGCCGTCGTACGAGTTAAAGGCCACCTTGGAGTAGTAGACTGGAGGGCTGTCGGGTGTGAAGAGGCGCATAATGCTTGACGTGATTGAGAAGATGAGCGGCGCCAACATAGGCGACCGGAAGATGTGGGGAAAGATGACAAGGAAGATCAAATCTGATACTCCACTGAATCCTGCGGAGTTGGAATACTATACAAGGCTGACACGCATATACAGCAACCCGGCATATACGGCGCAAACAGTCCGGGGCCGGAACTACCATACGCGGCTCTCCGAACACGACGATAAGCCGCGGTGCGCCGAATGCGAAAACGACTCTGAATACTATTGCAACATGAACGATCAGTACTTCTGCCAGCTGCACGTGGCAGGACACGACAGTAATGAGTAGTGGATGCGGTTATGGCATACGGTGACCGGTTGCCTGCATGAGCTGTCAGGATGCCGTGTGAGGCGCGGCTACTGCCCTACGCCGACTATGACCTCTTTCTCCTTTAGGGTAAACTCGCTCTCTACAAAATACTCTACGCGCGTCTTTTTAAACTCGCGCAGGCTGAAAAGTATCTTATAGTCGTCAACTGCTATCTGTCTCTGAATTGTATCTGCCATCTCACGTGCCTCCTGCCTACTCTTGCAGTGGATCATCGAAAATACGTTGTAGGGCCAGTCCTGATAAGTGGGACGCTCATAGCAGTGGCTTACCTGTGGGAACGCGCCGAGCTTCTCGCCCACCTCAGTTATTCTGTTATCGGGGACCTTCCATACGATCATACCGTTTGCAGAGAAACCGGCCTGCCTGTGTCGGAGTATGGCTGCAAACCTTCTCATTATGCCGTCCTTTTCGTAGCGCCTCATGACCTTGAACAGCTCCTCTTCTGTCGTACCTAGCCGGCTGGCTGCTGCAACAAACGGCTCGTCTACAAACTCCATGTCCTTTTGCAGTTCACGAATGAACTCCTTGTCGCGCTCGGTGGGATTAAATTTTACATCATTCTTATTTGCACTCTTCTTCTTCTCTTCGGTGGGGGCCACCTCGTGTTTTTTCTCCTCGACCATCTCAAGCCTCACCCCGATCTTGAACAGCTGCAACGTGGGTAGCATGCGTACCCTGCGTATTCCTTCTAGTCTGTCGAACTTATCTAGTTCGTCGTTTAAGTTTGAACCGGGCGGAACCGCAAGCGTAAACCACAGGTTAAACTCGTGGTCGCGCTCATAGTTGTGGCTTACGCCTGGATGTCTGTTGATCTGTCCTGCTATGTAATCAAGCCGTCGGGGTTCTATGTCCATTGCCACAAGCGAGCTGGTATATCCAAGTTTGCGCGTGTCAAATATGGCACTCAACTGCCTGAGTATGCCTGATGTTCTGAGCTTGTTTAGGCGCCCCTTTACCTCTTTTGCTGGAATGCCAAACTTTTGCGCCATTGCATCAAAGGGGCGCGTAACCAGCGGAAACGTCCACTGAATCTCATTGAGCAGTTCCTTGTCCATGTCGTCCATACGCGTCTGATGCCCGCGCTCAATTAAAAGTGTATGATACTTGGTGTATGCGGCTTTGACGCGGCAGGAGAGGCCCCACCACTTACTTTCCGCCGCATCCAAGACGAGATGCAGCCTGCGCGGCTCAAGCGTCACTGTACAGTCATAATGACAGGTCCCCTGAGTACAAATAACTGATCCCATACGGCAGATCGTTTACGTCTGACCCAGACGGTTTTGTACTATCGGTCTTGTGCCGTATGGTACAGATGATGATACAACGCAGATGATGATAATGATACAACGCAGATGATGATAATGATACAACGCAGATG
>RKRU01000104.1 GCA_007571225.1 Nitrosopumilaceae archaeon
TACATCTAGAATTTTGGCTTTAACGGCGCGGGTCAAATTCTATACAATTAAGCTATAAATTTTTTGATCAATTCACTATACGATTATCTGACGTAGAACATCGTGTGTGCCGGTGATGCACACAGCAGTGGGGGCAGTCTACTCATGATATTTACAAACCTGCACGCATACGTACGGACCGCAGTGCCTGCGGCCCTGCAACCGTCCTGCGCGCCCTCTCCATGTGCGATCTTTCCCCTCCAGTCTACGCACAACCGCCGCCGGGGCAAAAGTTCAGTTTTTATGCATAAAATTCAGCCAGGATCACTATGTGTTAGGCAGCAGTACCAAGTTGCATTCAACACAAACGCCTGACATATGTATGACATACACGAAATGGCTGCCGTGTTAGGCAGCAGTACCAAGGCCGCTCCATTCTATGCACCTCTCTTTAATACTGCTGGGGCCAAGGTGCAGGTATAATGGTAAACAGTAGTGGGGAGGGCAGGGAGCAGTCAAGGGACCATCTAGAAAAGATATTTGAGCTGCAAAAGGGCCTTGCCGGCATGATGAGTCCCAAGAGATACCCAGACGACACGGAGGAAAGGGTGTCGATATTGTGCACTGCCATAATACACGAGGCAGTCGAGCTGCAGAGGACCACAAACTGGAAGTGGTGGAAGACACCCACCGCATTTGACAGAAGGGAGGCAAGAGAGGAACTGATAGACATATGGCACTTTGTCGTACAGGCGTCAATAGAACTGGGACTTACTCCCGACGACATACTAGACGAGTACATGCGAAAAAACGAGATCAACCGCAAGAGACAGAGGGAAGGCTACTAGCGGCCCGGCCTGCCAGACGTAACCGTTTATGTCCCCCACGCCTGAATGACTGATTCTAAGCACAAATTTGACAAATTGTTTACGCTGGATGTAAACAGTTATTGCCAGACAGCATTCTGATGTGGTCGCCTATTGCAGTACGGTCAGTCACTCCCGTCATGTCCACCAAACGTATATTGTGGCAAAAGTGTTCAACTTCTTCTACAGCTGTGGCCAGATACGGGTTTGGACTGTGTGAACCCCGTATGCGGCCATCCTCATCAACACCATACCGGTGGAGTCTAAACAGTGAATGTCCCGCTCCGTGGCCGCGCCCGTCACTCCCACACACCACAAGAACACGTATGTTCTGGTTTGTATAAAGATTTGACAGGATGGCGTCAATCCCCCGGTTCTCAGAGAGCAGGCGGCCTGCAAGAAAGACATGATGCATCACATCATCCCCTGCAAGGTCTGTCAGCAGATCAATACTTGAGAGCGTGCATACGGCTATCTCGGAGTCTGGATTTCCACTATACGACTCTTCGGGTATGGGCAGTACGAGCCTGCAGATCTCCCCAAGTATCTCGTCTGTAATGGTCAAAACGCATCACGCACGGCACCTGCCACAGTCTTCACGTCCCTTATGGTTATCCCAGGGTGGACAGGCAACGAGAGTACCACAGAAGCGGCCCACTCCGTATTGGTAAGGCGCATCTGTGAGGGGCCGAGGTTGCTGTTGCTGTTGCCCGCAGAAGCTATCCGGGCATAAAATGGAGTCTTGTGAACGGGAGTAGAATAATACGCAGCAGATCCCACGGAGCGCTCCGACAGCCTATCATGCAGCAGGTCACGTCTCCTAGCAGCTATAGTATACAGATACCAGTTGACATTCTCCCCCTTGCGCGGCCGCGGAAGCGAGATTATATCATCGTCCTTCCCAGATATTTTGTCAAGCAGCTCGGTAAGCAGTATGGCGTTTCTCTTCCGCGTGTCTAGAAATTTGGGTAGTTTCTTCATCTGTTCGGTGGCTATAGCCGCCCCCATCTCGGTAATCCGCATATTGAGGCCCAGAATGCTAGTATCGTACCCCTTTGTCATTCCATGATTCCGAATCATCAACAGCCTGTCCCTGTACTCCCTGCTGTTCGTAACTACGACTCCCCCCTCGCCTGCAGTCACTACCTTGCTTGGATACATGCTAAAGCATCCCATCTCAAAGAAGGTTCCCGTGTGTCTTCCCCCGTATGTAGAACCCAGCGACTGCGCCGCATCCTCTATTACATAGACTGCATGCTTTTTGGCAATCTCAGATATGCGGTCCACGTATGCCACGTTTCCATACAGGTGTACAGGAATTATGGCGCGCGTCTTTTTGGTAATCCTGCGTTCAAGATCCTCGGGGTCCATGGTATAATTCTCCCGTACTATGTCCACAAAGACGGGCCTTGCTCCTACGGACATCACCGCATTGGCAGTGGCCACAAAAGTAAATGAGGGAATTAACACCTCGTCGCCCTGTCCTATGCCCAGCGCGTAGAGCGCCGCCTGGAGCGCGGCGGTACCGGAGTTTACGGCGACTGCATACTTGGAACCCGTAAATGACGATACCGCAGACTCAAACGACCTGACGCGACTGCCGCCTAGGTTTGCAGCTGACGTAAGCGCGCCGCCCCTTAAAACCGAGCTGACTGCAGAGATCTCTTCTCTGCCTAGGATGGGCAGGTTGACTGCCTCAATGTTCATACAGTGTAAAGGCAGTCAAGATAATAAATTTCATAACCAAAAGGGTTACGCTTTTGGGTATACGGTAACGTATGACTTCACCTGTCCTTATATGGATCTGACACCCCTATCATATGCTCTTAAACACGACTGAAAAACCCATGTTGTACTGCTAAAGAGATCTTTTTTACAGGCATTTTTTGTACTAGGTAGGACAGGTGAAGTCATACACAGTAGGCACACCACTGGCCCTCTCCAAAATACTGGACACAAACAATCTCAGATAATGACATTGTCAAAAAACATAGGAAAGAGGTTATCCCCTTTATAAGCACCCCGTAGCTGTTGAGTCTGTTGCATAAGGTCGTCCGGGATTTGTGAATTTGAGTCGGATGCCCCGACTGCATATGGAGACTACCTGAAATGGATGCGCAACATCCCCTTCG
>RKRU01000202.1 GCA_007571225.1 Nitrosopumilaceae archaeon
CAACTGCTGTGATGACGTACCCGCCCACGGCGACGACTCCTCTTGTCCACCTGCCGATGGCTCCAACTGCTGTGATGACGTACCCGCCCACGGCGACGATCATTCCAGTCCAGATGTGCCTGCAAAAAAAGAAGAGACCGTAACGACAACAACATCCCCACCGCCCACAGAATCAGACTCGCATAATAAAACCCCAGAAGAACGAGATGTGATATTTGTAGGCAAGAAACCCCTGATAACATATGTTTCGGCTACACTTACCCAGCTTGCAAACCGCAAGACAGTCACTATAAAAGCTAGGGGCAAGAAAATCACCAACGCAGTAGATGTCTCACAGATGATAATCAAAAGAATGAATTCTATGGGTTATGTAATAAGCGATGTAAGGATATCATCTGACTCACTCCTCTCCAACGATGGGAAGAATCGTAACGTATCCACAATGGAGATTGATGTCTCAAAGAGCTAAGAATGCCATTATAATTATAATAATAATAATCATAATATCTATTATCGCCATAGCATTATTGGTTTCTTCTGTCAGATCATGTGGGTTGACACATATTTGGCTCATTGAAGATCTGGATGAATATTATGATACCTTGGATCCAGAGTTTTGCGAAGTCATTGTAGAGCGAATTCATCAATTTAACTATGAATGCAAGCCCAAAATTGACATTATAGATTGCGGGTAGAGATGCAAGGTACTACTAGATACTTTGCCGGGTGTGGCGGCAAATGCCGCGCCATCATTACCATTCTCGTACACTCCGCTTGATACACTGGATGTATCTGTTTACGTCCCCCCGCCCGAATGGTCGACCCTAGGCACAAATTTGGCAAATTGTTTACGCTGGATGTAAACAGTTACCACTGGATTGTCCGTTGTAGAATGTGTCGAGTGTTTGTACGGCTACAACCAATTATGTGGCTGTATGATGGGAATAAGACTGGGTGTTGAGCAGTTGTTTTTCTCCGTAGTGATCAACGCCATCATAATAACAATAACTGGCATAAGTACAACACATGAGACTCAACGAAGCACGTTATACACTGAAAACTGAACACGGCAATCGGACACATCAAAAGTAATGGATACGCATGTGGATGTTCAACTCCACTTCGTACCGCGTGACAAAGCCGCAATGACTGCAACTAAACATGTCCTGGGGGGAGGTTTGAAACGTCTCCCTTTCAAGTGTCTTGCCTGAGACTGGTTCTATGGCCAATGCGTTCCCATTAACGACAACTGTAAAGTTTCTATCTTCCCCAATAGAGTTCAAAAATTCGTTAATTGCGGCAATTACGGTGTGCATGTCTATGGGACTACTATCGTCAAATGACGAGAGAGTAAACTGTTTGTTCTGAAGCGTGGGAATGGCAGCAACCTGATCTGAGACGTATACTAGCAGTTCGTTACGTATGGGCATTACATGACGGCAATCGATCACAAGCACAATAATTGCACATCGTACAACAATTTTAGTTTAGGGGAAAATTATTACGATACCATATTGTTCGTTCATCATGAAGGATTCAGAGACGTTTGGTGTGGAAGACGGGAGCGGTAAAGAAGTTACAGAATGGCTTAATGAGCAGGCCTCAATTAAAAAGATAAAGCTGGAAGCCCGATTGTATGGATATAAAATAACAACAAAGAACTTTGGCCAGTTTGAGATGTTTTCGTGGATTGGTGATGTCCAGGCGGCAAGAAAGATGATAACAAGAGCAAGCAAGAGGTTCAAGGTAAAGGTAATTGAGGGCGGATACAAGCCAAGAGAGAGGGTATTTCGGATGGAGAAATTTGATTATGCCAAGGTTAGGAAGGGTGACAGGATAATAGGACGCATTGAGTTTGTGGCGCCAAGATTCGGAGGCGGCCAGTGGAAGGTCAGAGATGAAGAGCGGGTTTAACTACGGTTCTTGTATGGGCAGGCTGTCCACGTGTAGCACCCGGGCATGATGAGGCCAGGGTGCATTCTTAAATGTATAAAACACAAGTACGGCACCTATGTACATGAGCCGTAATATAATATCTGTAAACGTACAAGAAGCATATGCATGGGATGTCGGCAGGCCGGTCGCAAGAATTGATCGTGTCTCTAAAAGTGTACTTGGAGCATATCCTGGAGACATAATCGAGATAACTGGAAGGCAAAGGACCGTGGCAAGATGTCTTCTACTGGAATCGGCAGACGAGGACCGTGGCATGATTAGAATAGACGGTCTGGGTAGGCACAACTCGGGTACGGCAGTAGGGGACACAGTTATGGTCAGAAGGATAAACACAGTAGGTGCAAAGAAGGTTGTAGTAGCACCACTGGAACCGGTATCTTTTACAGATGAGAATTATCTTGCAGGCGCCCTAGCGAACGTTCCACTGACACTGGGCGATACGGTAATGGCATCATACCGCAACCAAAGGCCTGTGTTTCAGGTCGTTGATATGTCTCCAGAATCTGATGCCGTTTTTGTAACATTAAACACGATATTTCAATTTGCCAGGCATGCCGAACCACACATCCGTATAGGAATAGTAGGTACGGGAATGCTTGGTAGCGCCGTTGCAGTCCGGCTTGCCACAGTTGGGTATGACGTCTCCGTATACAACAGAACCACACACAAGACCGGCCCCGCCGAAGATGCAGGAGCTACAGTATGCTCCTCGCCTGCCTTGGTGGCAGCAGAATCAGACATGGTCATAATGGTGGTAAAAGATGCGGCCGCAATAAGAGAAGTCGCGTTTGGCACAGACGGTATCACAAACGGGCATCATGATGGGCTGGTGGTTGCAGACATGAGTACCATAGATCCGTCGGACTCTAGGCACATTACGGATGACTTTGGGCGTCATGGAGTTACCAAGATTGACGTACCGGTCATGGGTGGACCGGATGCCGCAATGGAGAGCCGGCTGGTCGCCATGGTCTCTGGAAACAGGGAGGCATTCGAATACTGCAAAAG
>RKRU01000208.1 GCA_007571225.1 Nitrosopumilaceae archaeon
CTATGAAGGCGCATTGGGCACGATACGCCTCAATGATGTGGGCGATCTTGCAATTGCCGATTACGATCTGTGGGGTGTAATTGACGGCGAGTGGATGCCAGCTGCCAAATACAATGCCGCCACCGGCAATATTGTTGACTATTGAGCCTCTTAGCGGTTGAGAACCTGCAAAAGTCGTTTGGCGGACTCCATGCATTAAACGGTGCCACGTTTGACATCGTACCAAACAAGATTAACCTGCTGATTGGAGCCAACGGCTCTGGCAAGTCTACCCTCGTCAATACGGTCTCTGGACTGTGGGCTCCCGATGGCGGTACGGTCACACTGCGCGGTGAGGATATTACCGGTCTCCAACCAGACGAGATATTCCACCATGGAATTATGCGCACGTTTCAGATACCTAGACATTTTGCAAACCTTTCAGTCATGGAGAACATGCTCATGGCGCACCGGGGCCCCGGGGAGATCTTCAGAAACGCTCTCACGCCCTCACGGTGGAGGCATTTTGAGTCCGAACAGACAAAGAAGGCCATTACCATACTTGAATCCATAGAACTAGCACACCTGAAGGACAAGCTCTCCTTTGAGATCAGCGGGGGCCAGATAAAGCTGCTGGAGCTTGGAAAGACGCTCATGTCCAAATCGGACATAATAATGCTTGACGAACCCATTGCGGGCGTAAACCCGACATTGGCTCTCAAGATATTTGACAAGATCAGGACCATGACCGGTTCTGGAATCACGTTTCTGATAATAGAACACAGGCTGGACATCGCACTGCGCTATGCGGATTATGTCTTTGTGATGCATGAAGGCAGGATAATCGCGCGCGACAAACCTGATGTCATACTGGATAACGAGGATGTAAGGGAGTCTTATCTTGGCAAATGAGCATGATCCTGCTTGTAATGACGGAACTGACTGCCGTGACACGGATGACAGTCATGCCCAGGCAGACATGCATGATCATGATAATGGTGATCATGATAACAATAACAATAATGACAATGACGCTGTTCTAGATACCACAAGCAGCAGGCCTGGATCGCCTGCCGTATACATAAAGAATCTTGTCTGCGGGTATGGAAAGAACCGAGTGTTGCACAACGTGGACTTTAGCGCAAATACGGACGAACTGACGGCCATAGTGGGTTCCAACGGCTCGGGAAAGAGTACGCTGCTCAAGGCAATCTTTGGCTTGTGCGATATAACGTCAGGCTCGATAATGGCGCGTGGCAAGAACATAACCCGTGTTCCCACGCATGACATACTCAAGCATGGCATCTCATATATGGCGCAGAGGAAGAATGTGTTTCAAGAGCTTACCTTACTTGAGAACCTATCTGTAGTGGGGGGCAGGGCAAATGCCGATCAGGCCATGGATCACTTTCCTGAACTAAAGCCGTTCCTTGGTCGGCCGGCCCGTACACTGAGCGGCGGGCAGCGACAGCTGCTTGCCATGGCCATGATGCTGATCAACAAGCCGTATGTGATGCTCTTTGACGAGCCTACTGCCGCACTGTCACCCAAAAATGCGGATCTGATTATAGCCAAGATACGCAAGATAAATGAGGAAAACAATAACTGCATAGTGCTTGTAGAACAGAATGTGATGCAGGCGCTCAACTATTGCGACAGGGTCTACTTGCTTGCAAGCGGCAATGTGGTGTACAGCGGCGATCCACAGGTCCTGTTGGAGGACAAGGATCTTGCATCAAAGTATCTGGGTCTGTGATATTATATGATTATAATATACGACGGTCTGATATATGCCTCCGTACTTGCAGTACTCTGCGTGGGCCTTACCCTCACGTATAAGATTACCAGTGTGCCCAACTTCTCCCATATGGCCTTTGCCATACTGGGTATGTACATGGCACTGATAACATCCAAGGTGCTGGGGCTCTCCGTATATGCCGCCCTCCCGCTGGCCTTTGCAGCATCTGGACTGGTGTCACTACTGTTCTATCTTGCCGTGATACGCATACTGCAGAAGAAGAAATCATCTGTCATCTCACTGATCATTGCCACGCTTGCATTTGACATATTTATGATAGGCGTGTTGAACATACTTGCCGACAGCATACGGAACGGCTTCCAAGTTTTGTCCCGGGACTTTACGCTGAGGAGCACGGATATAGTGTTGGCAGATGGGCTGCCGCTTGTGTTTGTTGTGTCTATTGCAGTTTTGGTGGGTCTGGCACTCGGGTTGTATTATCTGCTGTATCGCACCAACTACGGCATGCGCATGCGCGCCTCTATAGAGAACGAGACGCTTGCGCGGACGCTGGGCATAGACACTCGGCTCATCTTCTCCATGTCGTGGTTTCTGAGCGGGGGGCTGGCCGGCATTGCAGGGGTGCTCATGGCTCTGTGGTTTCAGGGCGATCCGAGCCTGGCCATGATCATGCTACCCAGCATATTTGCAGGCAGCATCGTGGGCGGGTTTACTAGCATATACGGCGCCATCTTGGGCGGCCTACTGGTGGGACTCTCAGAGATCATAGGTACGACGGCGCTTGTAGATGTGTTTGGGTACTGGATAGTTCAGTACAGGCCCATAATTCCGTTCATCGCAATGATCGCCACGCTGCTTGTACTTCCGGGAGGCCTTGCACAGCTGGTCACGATAATACGCCAGAGGAGGTTGAAGGGGAAGAATGCTTAGTCATGAGATAATATTTGTTGCAGACCTGCTTGCCATATTCTCGGTATATCTTATAATCAACTTGAGCCTGAATCTGGAGTTTGGGTATGCCGGCGTGCCGAACTTTGGAAAGGTGCTTGCGGTGGCGACTGGCGCCTTTGTGATGGGGGTGCTACCGTTTACACTGTACGGCATGATTATAGATTATGGCGGCCTAGAGCCGATCGACGACAACATACAGCTGGTCCGGGAGATCAATGACTACATCGCCCTGCATCCAGAGACGGCCGTAGGCGTGTTTGCCATAACCCTGATCGTGGCCATGGTCATAGGAGGCATCTTGGGCTTGGCTTCTGCATATCCTGCCATCCGGCTGCGCGGAGACTATCTTGCAATGACCCTGCTTGGCTTTGGGGAGATGATACGCATCATTGGCATGAACTATACCCCGCTTGTGGGGGGGACGCTGGGCGTCTCCATACCGGATATGCTGTCGTTTGTACCAAACGAGTACAGGTTTGTCGCGGCCAGCTTAGTGCTTGTTGGATTTGCCGGACTGGCATATTTGTTAGTCTCGCGCTTTACAAAGTCGCCTGTGGGACGTCTCCTGCGATCCGTGCGCGACGACGAGGTCACGCTACAGACTTTGGGGCGCGACCACAAAAAGATAAAGATGAAGGTGCTCATGCTTGCAGGCGCCCTAGGCGCCGTGGGGGGCCTGTTGTACGCCTCGTACGTGGAGGGCGTGGTTGCATTTGGTTACAACAGACTAAACTGGACTTTTCTTCCGTTTGTCATGATTATCGTAGGTGGGCTTGCAAACAACAAGGGAGTATTGGTGGGAACCTTCCTGTTTGTGGTGATAAGAAAGCTGGTCATATATTATAATGACGCTCTTGACGGCATGCTTCCGTTTGACATTATCTGGCTTGACTATCTGGCGCTTGGCGGCGTGATGATACTGGTGCTCATATTCCGCCCACATGGAATCATTCCAGAACGCCCGCAAAAGACCCGGCAGCTTGAGAAGGGCTGAGCCGCTAGGCCTCCCCCATATGCAGCCGCAATACTACTGCATCGGCTGGCGGCTCGTAAGTCGTAGATGCAATCGAAGTTAAGATAGACCACCTCCGCCGCAATACTACTGCATCGGCTGGCGGCTCGTAAGTGCATGTACGGCAGGATCTGCTCGTGGCTTCAGATAAAACCGTACGGTAAGAAGCGGCCCTGCCGGCTGTCTTGATTGTGGTACGGGCGTAAATCCCGGCTGTATGGATAGTCTGCTGCTGGCTGCCAGTCTTGTTCTTCCTCGCCTGACAGCTGTTCCAACTCAAAATACATATTCCGCGGCTTTGTATTTTATAATGCGGGAGTCGCCCAGCCTGGTCAACGGCGTAAGGTTCAGGTCCTTATCTCTTAGGAGTTCGTGGGTTCGAATCCCATCTCCCGCACCATACATAAAAGAAGAACAGGCATTCTGTACGTTGCCACAACAGTGATTTTATGTGACGGAATCTGTCCACCTGTATGTTGTGTGGTATGGGTACTCTATATGATGGTGGCAGTAGTGGTTATGTGCCGTGCCGGCCTTTGACATGCGAACTTGTGCAGTCTACAACTGTTATGACATGCGGCTTGCAAGATATCTCTCACACTCCTTTGATATGCCGTCTGCGGCCTCCTTGAGTATGCGCATCCCGTCTTCTCTAGTGGCGCCGGTGGGATCCCCCCAGATCCCGTTTCCGGTTGCCTCTAGAAACGATCTGGTGGACAGCTCAGACAGCCTCTTCAGCTCCTCCCTTGGCATGTTCTCGGTATCCAGTCCGCGCTCTGCCAAGTCCATTCTTACTGCTTTAGGTGATATGGCAAGCATCATGGAGGTCTCTGTAAATCCGGCGTGGCCGAGCTCGTGTCGTATAAAGCGCCAATAGTGGACCACGCCTACCATAATAGGAATATCTGTATGGCTTTTGCCATCGGGGTTGCCTCCTACCTTGACCGTACCTGTGTTCATGTCTACATTATGTGTAATGGGCCTTCCCAGCCCTTCTAGCGCTCCGATGTTTCCATGGTGCCCGTTTATCACAATTGCAGCCTCCATATGATTTTCGTGTAGGGAATCAAGGAGGTCGCGCAATACGGCCCCTAGAGTCTCTTTTTGCAGGCTTATGTTTAGAAATGGTGCATGTTCGTACGACACGCCATACATGACCGTGGGAAGCAGCAGATACCCGTTGTTCTCTGCAACCCTTCTAGCAACCTCCGTTGCTATGTCTGCGTCGGTTGATGCGGGTAGGTGTGGACCGTGTTGTTCAATTGAACCGACTGGTATTATGACAGTACTGCTTACCATTTTACCTGCAATTGATCTTCTTAATTCTGGGTCGGTCCACGCATCAAGGCGTGTTCGCCTTACGGTTTTTTGCCTGCCTGCTTCGACTGTCTCTTCTAATTTCATGTCACCATCATCACCATCACAATCACCATCAACGTAGGTGAACCTTTCTCCATCTGACCTCCAGCCGGTTCTCAAGATGGGCCTTTGCAGCCTTGAAGAGTGTCTCTGCCTCCAACTTCTGCCCGCTTGTCTTTATCTCAGATAGCGACATGGACGGATTTACCGTAAAAGAGTCTTGTAGTATTATGGGTCCCTGATCAAGGTCTTCTGATACGTAGTGCGCCGTAACGCCAACGATCTTTGTTCCGCGCTCAAAGGCCTGTTCGTATGCCATGGCTCCAGGGAATGCCGGCAGTAGGGATGGGTGTATATTGATTATTCTGTTTGGATACCGCCACACAAAGTTTGGTGTGAGGATTCTCATGTATCTGGCAAGTATTATCAGGTCTATGTCGTAATCTCTGCATGCCTTGAGGATCTTTTCTTCTGCTACTGTCTGATCCCTCTCGGTTACTGCCACAAACGGTATCCCTGCCTCATCTGCGATCGATTCTAGCGTTCCCTCTGTTCCAACGACGACTGATATGTGGCCCATCAGCGACTTGCTGTTGTCTAGTATGGTTTTGAGGCAGAGTGGCTCCTTGGTGACAAGTACTGCAATATTTCTCTCGGTGTTGGTTTCGTGGTGGACACTGACCTCCACATTCTGATCTTCTGCTAGTGCCTGTATCTCCCCGTTAAACCCCTTTACATTAATGTTCTCTACAAAGGAGATCTCAAGGTACATACCAAAGAGGCCCTTTATGACATTCTGGTTTATCTTCTCGATATTGGCTCCCTTGGAGAATGCAAAGTTGGTAAATACTGCTACGATGCCCTCCTTGTCGGGACCCACGACCGTAATACCCACCACGGTCTTCTTTGTTGATGTCAACGGATATGGGTCTCGGCCTGTACTATTAATTGTTAAAACCTTTGTACGCATGGGTAGGGAATATATACATAAATTCACGCCATGCCTGCTAGCGTAACCCATTATGCCCCCCACACCTAAATGACTTATTCTAGGCACAAATCTGGCAAGTTGTTTACGCTAGACGTAAACAGTACCCTTGAATCATCCCCCGGCCAATAAGGCTTTGTGTGTGAGCTGATTGCCAGACATGACAAATTCTAGATAGGGCCCTTCATGGGCGTCCCTCCCGTTGGTTGTATGCGGGAGGTGGGATTTGAACCCACGAACTCCTAAAAGATAGGGTCCTAAGCCCTACGCCGTTGACCAGGCTGGGCGACTCCCGCACCATATCTCCATTAGACACAAATTTATCTATTAGCCGTATAGTAGTGATGGCCAAATATTTTGGAACCAATGGAATCCGCGGTGTTCTAGGCGAGGGCTTTTTTACACTCGGTTTTATACACGACATGGCCGCTGCAATAGGCAGTCACATGGGTACTTCAAGTCCAGTTCTTGTCGGGTATGACGGACGCAAGAACAGTTCGCTGATCTGCCATGTGGTGGTATCTGCCTTGAGTTATAACGGTTCGGACTGTACTGTTGTCGGGTGTGTTCCCACCCCGTGTCTAGAGTATGAAGTTAAGAGGTCAGAATGTGCCGGGGGCATAATGATTACCGCATCCCACAACCCGCCTGCATACAACGGCATCAAGGTCGTTGCACAGGATGGAGTGGAGATATCGCGCAGAGACGAACTGCAGATAGAGTCGGCCTATGAAAAGAGGATCACTACATCCGAATGGAGCCGGCCGGCCAGGTGGGGGATCATCAGGCAGCTTGAGGGGCAGCCGGGCTATCTCCATGGAATAATCTCCCAGATAGATTCTGACTCCATAGCGTCAAAAAGATTCAAGGTTGTCTTGGATCCTGGAAACGGCGTGCAAGGTCCTTTTTCGTCTGAGCTCTGTGCGGGCCTGAACTGTCAGACCATTGTCATAAACGGCGAGGTTGATGGTGACTTTCCAGGGCGCGGGCCCGAACCTACACCGGAGAACCTCTCGGGACTCTCGCATGCGGTAGTTGAGAACGGTGCGGATATGGGCATCGCATTTGACGGTGACGGGGATCGAAGTATATTCTGTGATGAAACGGGTAGGATCATTACTGGTGACCGCTCCGCGCTGATTCTGATGCGGCACATACTCAAATCCAACAGGGGGGCAACAGTCTCTACATCCCTCAATTCAAGTTCGGTCACCGAGGTGGTTGCAGGCGAGTTTGATTCTGAAGTGATCCGTACCCGCGTAGGCAGCGTGGATGTCTCCCAGAGCATGAAGGATGTCGGTTCAATTGTGGGTTTTGAAGAGAACGGCGGTTTTATGTATGGCAAGCACAATCCTGTCCGGGACGGCTGCATGACGCTGGCACTCATGCTAGAGGCGCTGGCCGATTCGGATATGACCCTGTCCGAACATGCAGGGTCGCTCCCTCAGTCGTTTACCGTAAAGAGAAAGATCGGTTACACGCCTGATGCATCATCTGGGATCATACAGTACTTGGGCAGGGTCTTTCAGGTGAACGACGACAGGGACGGCCTCAAGATTCTATTGTCCGAGTCAGGCGATCGCTGGGTGCTGGTGCGCGCAAGTGGGACGGAGCCTATTCTTCGTGTTTATGCAGAGGCGCCTACATGTGAGCAAGCAGACGAGATAGCCGACATGTTCTGCAACATGCTTGATCTGGCAGGCAGGATCGTGTCTTAATGGTGCGGTTATAATGTTGCGAGTGTCATACTTGCGCTGCGGCAACCGTGTAGCCGGTTCCTTTAGACGTGTGTATATGAGCTGTATAGGTGTTGTCCGGCTTTTTTGTCGACAAGGGAACAAAAGATTTGTTGATTATGAGTTCTGGCAGGCGGCAAGTTGTTGATCAGATTGTTTAGATGCGTCAATGACAGGCAGTAGATTGGGTGCAGCGGCAACAAGGGGCAGAAAACAGAACCGTCCTCCAGCTGCGATCACACAATCAAACTAAAACCACAAGGGAGGCGGCAACAAGGGGCAGAAAACAGAACCGTCCTACAAATTACTCTTGTATGTGGGGCGGGGCGCAGAATGGAGGGTGCGCGCGCAGCATTCGTCTGGGAAGATCCGGCGGCATGCCGGGAGAAAGCTCGAACCTTCCAGGCACGAGTACGTGGCAATCCACATTGACTGTTGTATGTTCTCCAGCCGTAATATGTCAAAAAACATACCAAAATCAACGATGAACACTATGTTCCATGAATTTTGTGCATACTGGATACGGGACACTAGAAACCCTCCATGCAGATGCCTCCGTTTCCACAAAAGGGCATTTTGGAGTCTTGAACTCCTGCATGTAGCCGGCTGCTGTCTAGACTTTACTTGTACAGACGGCCGCCGGCGGGCCGGCTGTGCCGGATAATGCTATGTATGACCGGTTCTGATCGCGCGGGAGGCCCGCTGGTGCGAAGATCTAGGCTCGTCTCTGCCTCTGCCTCTGCCTCTGCCTCCGTCGTAGTCCGGTGATGTGACTGCACGGCGTGGTTATCTACATCATCTGGCTCAGGTGGTGTGCAAGTCAAATACGGGCGATCCGCGCCGTCAACAAAATCAAAATACGGTAGAGTCTGCTACGGATCCGACTTGATTCCTCCCCCAAAAACCATTCCAATCGATCAAGAGAATCTGGGAAGGGGAGGCCATCTGTGTGGCATCCCAAAAATGAAATTTTCGCTCTTATGTTGAATTTTGTGGGTGGCATTCTCTCTCCAAATTGCATGCTCCGATGGGCCTAAGATGACATTATCCTTGATGTGAGACTGCTGGATGTATCTGCGACAGGGTGACAAGCCTGTTCACAGTAGAGTCCAATGACATTATCCTTGATGTGAGACTGTTGCGTGTATCCAGATTTGTAACAGAGGCAAAGTATGAGTGAAAAAGTTCAGTGTGTGACAGACTGTGTAGCGTTTAAGTTCAGCATAAACAGTTTGCTACTGAATTTGTGCTCTGAATCGATTATTTGGACGCTTGGGCCTTACGCAGTAACGACAAAATGTGTGGTTCTTTCATGTCGGACTGCAATCCTTCATACTGGCCTAGGATGGCTGCCAACGTTATGATGTACCTTTCGCCCATGTCGTAGTGGCGGTGGTTGTGTATGAATTGAAACGTCTTGACGTACAGTTCAAAGTGCCACTTGCTGACCCCGCGGTGTTTCTTCAGCCAGAACTTTAGCAGGCCCACCCTGCACTCGGCATTGTTTGTGTGGATGCAGTTGCCCTCTCCATGTGCATAATCACCCTTGCTGTGGTTTACGGTGTGGTGGTCAAATCCTTTCTTTTCTAGCGGGGAGTATGCCCGAAATTCATCGGTGTAGACGGTGGATCCCTTTTCGATCTTTTCCTCCACACGGTCGGCAATTCTTTTATCATCACGTGGCACTTCAAACAGCGTCCGATCAGGCTTGCTTGCGTCCTTCCTTTCATGATATACCATGAACATCGGCGTATCATTTTCAAATTTGCCGCGGCCGGGCCCACGCTTCATCTTACGACGGCTTGCATAGGTGCGTTCTTCTTTGGTGGTCTCCAAAGGCACCCCTTTTGAGGCGGCCGGTACGTAACCTTCGTCCACTTCGGCGGTTCCAGACAGCATGCCTTCTGGAAGCTTGCATATCTTTTCCATAATGGGACGTATTATCATGTATGTGTGCCTGTATGCGCATCCCAGCCATGATGAGATGGAATTGATTGAGATGCCGTTGGGTGACGCGCACGCGAGCGCCCAGACCCCCATCATCCAATTTCCAATCTTGATGTGCCTATAGTGTAGCAAAGTGCCAGTCTTGTCATTGAATGTACGCTTACAGTTCTTGCATTTGTAACGGTGCAGATACTCTCCATACGAGCCGTGTCCAATTACGTTTTTCTTTTTACAATGGGGACAATAGATGTCGTCATCGTCACCCCAGCGTACGGCTCTAAACAGTTCGGCGACAAGCTGCACATCAGCAAAGATGGCGGCCAGAATCAGTATTGGGGACAGTCCAGTCTTTCCATCTTGGCTTTTTCCAACTGCTGCGAGTTGCTCCAATTTTT
>RKRU01000063.1 GCA_007571225.1 Nitrosopumilaceae archaeon
CGCCGCGGTATATCGGGACGACTACATCAACTCCCCGTTCCTTTAACAGGGTTGCCACAACCTTGCCCTGCTTTGTATCGTCGGGGACAAAGCGGAATACATTATCCTCAACTGCAAGCTTTGGTGAGGTGGATGACGGAGAGATTATAATCATATCATTGGAGTCTACATAGGACATTATGTTGCGTGTCTCAGAACTAGATTCTGGGCCTAGCGCATACTTTATTCCCTTGGAGTTTAAGGACTGAGCCTTTTCAAGTGTAGTGACGGGGTCAGACTGTGTATCCTCTACAACCAGTGCCATGCGCCAATCTGCGTTTTGCTCGTCAAGGTACACGTTAAAGTCCTCTAGGGCCAAATCAAGTGCGAGTTTGTTCTCGTTGCCGTGGCTTGCTAGATCACCGGTAGCCGGCAGCAGGACGCCAACATCTATGATCTGCAGCTCCTGCTCTTCAATTATCTCCACAACGGGTTCCATATCCACATCCACTGAAACCATAGATCCGGCCACGGCCGCGATCACAATTGCAGCTGCTATGGCGCCAATTATTCCATATTTTGCCCCTTTATTCACAAGAATCGGACATGAGTCATGATTATAAACATTGCCATAAGAGTAACAGGTTAAGCCGGTTCGAACAATTTTTAAATTTTTATATAAAAATTGCTAATCTATTTAAGAATTTTCAAAAATTAAAATCAAATTCACAATTTTTTGTAAATTTTTTAAGTTGGCTTGACCGATGTAACTGTTTACGTCTAGCGTAAACGATGGTTTGCCAAATTTGTGCCTAGAATCGGTCATTTCAGCGTGTGAGACATAAACAGATAACCATCAAGGCACACCTGCCCTAGAGTGCGTCGTGCTCCTCATTGGTTTTTGTATGATTTTGGTATATTACACCTAAGAAATATACAATTATTAATGGTGATTACTACGCGAGAGGCAACAAAGTCTTGAAGATACAAAAAATACGATGCACGACTGCCCTTACGTACGTTGTACAGGATGCGGGGCGCTCGATCGGATGCGACACGAGTACGCCGAACATCTCCGCCCGTTGCTTGGAGGCAAAGAAGGAGACAGACAAAAAATGACCGTCGACCCCGACTCTGACCCCTCACACCATCACTATCAGAGCAAAAGTCGGAACAAATACCCGTTCTATCGCATACAGTGGACACATCCATACAAAGCCAGCACACCACAGTTTACAAACGACGAAGCAGAAGCGGCCGCCCGCCCAAGTGCAGATCCAGGCATTAGAGATTTTGGCACGCTAATTGACGCCATCGACTATATGCAGAGCCAAGTGTACACGCTAATTGACGCCATCAAATTAGGCACCATAACAATCAAGTTGATGCCAGCAACTGCTGAAACAAAGAACGACATCTTATAATACTCACATCCCCCCCCCCAATACTCAATTACAGACGCTCTTATGTTGAATTTTGTGGGGGATTATTTTCTCTCCAAATTGCACATTCCAGCGGGTTCTCTTCAAAATACGTGACTTGGTACTGTTTACGTCTAGCGTAAACAATTTGCCAAATTTGTGCCAAGAATCGGTCATTCAGGCGCAAGGGACGTAAACAGTTACGAATAATGTGGTTTCTGTAATATTTCGTATGGTTCTATGACCTGAATCAGTGCCCCGAGTATGATGGTTGCGGCATTAGTGCGCAAGGCATTTAATTTCAAACGAGATCCTGAAGTCATGACTTTTGCCGGCGCACACGGGCTGTCCGATACGTCCGCGCTTATCATGCTGTGGACAGAAGGCAGCATACATACTGCCTGCAGCTCCAAGGCATACTTGCGGCTTTTAGACCTGAGCCGTGGTAAAAATCTGTTGTCGGCGTGTGATGGAGTGTGGCCGCACTACAACCAGGTAATCAAGAATCGGAAAAAATGCATTCTGGATATTGCAGTGCGCAGGATTCAGGATGTGTCACAGGTTATAATATTTGGAGCTGGAATGGACTCACTTTCAATTGAACTAGCGTCCCGCACGGAATCCGTTATGATATACGAGGTCGATTCAGCAAATATGGGACTAAAGAGTACAATGATCGGGAGATCCGGGGCGGATCTTAGAAGGCGCATAAGGTGTCTGGAGTCTGACCTACGCAATACGGCCGATGTTGTCAATACTTTGAAGGTTAGTGGCTGGGATGATTCCAAGCCGTCCCTTTTGGTGTTTGAGGGAATATCATACTATCTTGACCGAGAAACCATGTCCAACTTAGTCTCGTTGTTTGCCACAGAGAAACGCCAGAATGTCATGATATTGGAGTATCTGCTTGAAAATGACCTCATAAGGCCCGACAGGCGCCATATACCCCGGATGGTATTTGACATCATAAAAGAGCATGGTAGCGTTCAGATTACACGGTATGCACAAGATACAATCCAGTCGTGTTTCAAAAGTATCAGGATCCTTGAGGGTCATACACTAAAGGATATGGAAAAGTGCAGGTGTGGATATAACAGGTACTTTAAGACCGACGATGATGGCTGGATCAACGTACTGTGTGCTACCGTATAGGTATGCGGTGGGCCGTTTTTCCTATATCGCAACATCCGTTATTTGGTCTGGTTTGAGATGAGAGGGGCGTGTGTGGATACGAGCGTGTGTGGATACGAGTGTGTGTGGATACAAAGTAAACGAAGCAAACATTTACTCTTACTAGCTGGCATTGGAATCCACGAAATGGGTTTTCTGATTGCTATTTTTTATCTCTCACTACGGGTGTGTGGATATAAATGTGTGGATATGGAGGCATGATCAGAAGAATCCGTGCCTGATCATAGCATGTACAATGTCTGAAGACAATGCGTGACTAAATGCATCCCACACAGTCACGTGTCTCTGAACAGTGAATGCAAACAATCGTCCTGAAACAGTAGCATTAATTATTGGCGTCATTTTATTGCGTATGTGAA
>RKRU01000127.1 GCA_007571225.1 Nitrosopumilaceae archaeon
ATACTACACGTGGGTGCAAGGGCGTTTGTTGCAGAGGAACTGGAGTTTCTAAGGGAGAACCATGTGGCCACGGTCACAGATGCGGAGATACGGGACGGGTGTGGGCCGGAACTAGTACGTGACCATGTATCCTCGTTTGACTGCATCTATGCAAGCTTTGATCTAGATGTGCTGGATCCGGCCTTTGCGCCTGGGGTGGGAAACCCCGAAGCAGAAGGCATCACTTCGAGAGAACTCTTCTCGATGATACGCGCGCTGTCAGATGTGAGAGTGGCGGGCGCCGACATAGTGGAGCTCAACCCGTACCACGACAACGGCTCTACTGCGGCAATTGCAGCCAAGATACTATCAGTAGTGGCTGCGCTCTCCATTAGGTCAGATGCGTGATTGTGGTGGTGAATACGGTTGTGAATACGGGTGTGAATACGGTGGCTGTGTTGAGACGGTGGCAGTACTGATGTGGTGGCAGTACTGATGTGGTGGCAGTACTGATGTGGTGGCTGCAATTGTGGTTATGGTAAATCTATGAGGCAGGCGGCCTATGTTGTGATGGAGTTTTGTACTACCTGCTTGCTTACATGATTGCTACAGGTACACTATGGGTGTACAATTGGCAAGGGTTTTAGAACATGGTGACCGGGTGCTATTGTTGGTGGACCCGTAGCATAGCATGGATAGTGCGGGCGATTCCGGATCGCCAGGCCGGGGGATCGAAGCCCTCCGGGTCCTCCCTTCGGTTTCGGCTGTACATGTACTGGTTAGGTGTGAAGCGGGGCCAGAATTTATAATATGCTTGGGTGTGTGGTTCGGCCTGCATGCCTGCCGTATGTGCAGCTTGCCGTATGTGCAGCCTGCCGTATGTGCAGCTTGCCGTATGTGCAGCTTGCCGTATGTGCAGAGATTATCCACGGTTCTGCATAATCTCCTCAAGGATGTCCCTTATTGTGGCGTCGGTTATAACGACGTCTGCAGACGAGATGAACTCGCCTACGTCGTGTCCAGTTCTCTTAGTCCTTTCATATGCGGCCGCCTGTAGCGCCATGTCTAGGCTGTCGACTTGGTGTACCAGTCTTGATTCAGGTGTGTCGTTTTGACAGTACTCCCTCCATATGTCCGTGTATGCGGACCTTGGCGAGTCTGAAGGCAGTTTTGACATAATTCTCTCAAAGGCCACATCCTCAAGTTTTGACTTTTGGGCCCTTGGCATGCGGCCAGGCATTATGTCACCTATCTCGGATTCTGCCAAGTCGTGCAGCAGGGCCATTCTTATCACCTTTTCAGAGTCCAGCTCCAACATGTCTGAGAGGATCATTCCAATCATGGCAGTAGAGTAGGAGTGGTCTGCAACAGACTCGCCGTCTGCAATGTGTAGCTTTGCCACCCAGCCGGCCCTCTTGACCTCCTTTAGCCTGATTATATCAGATAGCATATCTGTCAGCGTCACGGTAATCTTGTACATCCTGCCAAATTTTTCAGTTGTGTTTTGGATTTGTGTAGTGTTTTGTTTGACTAGTAGTGGTTACACTGGATATGCTCTCATCAGTCCTGCATGGATGGGGGGCAGGTAAGATGTATGACTTCACCTGTCTTGCCTAGTACAAAAAATGGCTGTAAAAAAGATCTCTTTAGCAGTACAACATGGGTTTTTCAGTCGTGTGTAAGTGCATATGACAGGGGGTCAGATTCATATAAGGACAGGTGAAGTCATACATTCAACATAAGAGCGTTTAATTTTTAAGGACAATTTTTTCCGCACACCACTACGTACAAACTTCAAAGTCACGAACTGTTACACCTAACTTCATATCTGGGAAACGCTACAAATTATTATGGCCAAGATCCTAGCGGCAATGGATGTGTCTGGAAATCCAAATGTTGGAAATCACGAGTTTTTATCCATTATCTTATGCACACAACAATATCTGGACTGCTTGAAGAAAAAGCTAAAATCCAAGAGGGTTCGATTAGACGTTAAAAATTCTACAACCAGAAATTTAATTGCGTCTGAACTTGCATTTGAATATAAGGATGTTCTAGCATTATGTTGCAGGATCAATCGTGATGATATAATCAACAAGATCTTAAGACAAAAAACTAAACACAGAAAACAACCAATGCGTCATTTAATTCTGCGTTCGTTTAATCGTCAAGTATACGCATTATTACAAGACAAAATCTCAACGTTTCTTATAAGCAAGAAGTGTGACAGAGACGAGGTCAAGTTCCAATGTGATGGGGATTGTGTGGGTTTTGCAAAGGATGTTGGACTGTCCCATATTGGATCCAACGATTTACATATTGTCGCCGACGTTTTAGCATGGATGAACAACCATGGCAGGGAACCGCCCGGGACAGTATCAATGGATCTGAGGAATAGATTACAAAACAGGGTCATAATGTAAAATAGACGCAACCGCACAGCCCAAGGCTGGAACACAGTTCCTCCAAGGGATTCGTTTACGCCATGGTATACTTAAAACCATACAGTATATAAGGTTGTAATATTGCCGGGCAGGAATTATATACATAAATTCATATCGTGCTTATCAGTGCAACTCTTTACGTCCACCACATCTGAATGACCAATTCAACAGTTACTTGTCAGTGACGATCGGTACAAATAAAAGGTATATGATCAGTACATTTAAATAATAGTCCAATTTGGACTATAATATGCGCGCTTTAAGCAAAAGCGATAAGAAAGGACTCCCCCTGAAGAAGATATTCGAGCGATTCCCAGATGATAAGACGGCAATGGCATGGTTTGAAGCCAACCTTTGGGAGGACGGACGCAAATGTCCTAGGTGCGGCTGCAGGCGTACGACTGAGACTGGCGCAGCGCAGTCAATGCCGTACTATTGTTGCGGCTGCCACCGAAGGTTTAGCGTCAAGATAGGAACCGTAATGGAGTACAGCAAGATCAGCTACCAAAAATGGGCA
>RKRU01000024.1 GCA_007571225.1 Nitrosopumilaceae archaeon
AAATAATCACCTGACAGTCCATTATGGTACGGTCTTTTAGCCGTCCTTCATATGTGGCTAGAGGTAAAATGGTGACGCCAGATAGTGGACATGCGAGATTGTATAGAAAGCACATAAATCAAAGGCATCCAGAGCCCTACCATGAGAGTTTCTGTATCTGTCATAAAGGCAGACGTAGGCGGAGTCGGAGGCCATACAAGGCCCAGTGACGCACTGCTTGACGCCGTAAAAAGTACCATATCTGATGCAGGTGACCTGCTTCTTGACAACTATATCGGTTATTGCGGTGACGATGTACACATTGTAATGTCACACACACAGGGCGTAGATAACGAGCGCATACACGGCCTAGCATGGGACGCATTCATGGCAGGCACCGCAGTGGCAAAAGAGGAGGGCTTGTATGGGGCAGGACAGGATCTTCTAAAGGACTCCTTCTCAGGTAATGTAAAGGGAATGGGCCCAGGCGTGGCCGAGATGGAGTTTGAGGAGAGGCCCAACGAGGCATTCACCGTGTTTGCAGCAGACAAGACAGAGCCGGGCGCATTCAACTATCCCATATACAGAATGTTCGTAGACTCGCTGAGCAACACCGGCCTGATCGTAAACAAGAGCTTGGCGGGGGGCGTGATAATCAACATCATGGATGTAGAAGAGGGAAGGACTGCAGGTCTGAAACTCTGGCAGGATAAGCCGATACTGGAAGCGGCCCTTATGTATCCGGGTAGGTATGTAGTGGACTCTGTTGTGACAAAGGACGGGGAGCCGATCCTTGCAGCATCGACAGATCGGTTGCACAACATAGCCGGCACCTACGTGGGCAAGGATGATCCAGTCTGTATGGTCAGGACACAAAAGCTCTTTCCCGCCACAGAAGAGGTGGGAAGCGTCTTTAACAACCCGCACTACGTTGCAGGAAACACGCGCGGAAGCCACAATATGCCGCTCATGCCGGTAAAACTAAACTCAGCTGCCACGATCAACTTTTGCATTCCAATAGTAGAGGCGCTAGTCTTTAGCATGCACAATGGAAGGTTTACAGGACCCTTCGACGGATTCTCCACGCCCGACTGGGACTTTGTCAGGGAGAACGCGGCAAGAAAAGCCATGGACATGAGGAGCCAGGGGTTCATACATCCTGCAACCCTTGTCCCATCCGAACTAGAGTATGCAGAAGGGTACAAGTCAATTATAGAAAGGCTGAATGAAAAGATGGTTGATATGGATGACGAGGGTAGCCGCAGGAGGAGGGATGCTGCGGCCGAATCACTGCAATCTGCAAACGGTAGGGCCTACGAAGACCCAGACTAGACAGACCATCCATACATGACAACATACCCAAAATGTGGCTTGCTGATGATTGCCGATCTCCAGATATTATCTTTGGCCAGATTATCACAGCTGTGATGAACAACTAGGTAAAAGATGTGATCTGTCCCGTCTTTGTAGTTGGTACGATATAGTCTCTTCAGATATCAAGAATTAGAATCCGCCTGCGGTATCATGCGGCAGCCAAATATGTAAGCTGTTATTTTGCGGCTGCATGCAGTGATAATGGCGCCTACTCTTTTCGGACCAGTGTGACAGTCGAGCGCACCTTGGCCATATTCTTTATGTTCCATGTTATGATCTCCCGCACCTTTTCAAAGTTTTCAGTCTCCAGACGGACTAGCATGTCGTGTGCCCCTATGGTCTCGTACACATCAACTACGTTATCCAACCTCTTGAGATTCTCTGCAATTTCGGCTTCTGCACCAAGTTCACAATTCAACATAACATACGCGATCGTCACGACTATATGGTTTCCTTCTTTGTAGTTTAAATATGTAACAGATCAGCATCTGTAGTAAGGGATAAGATGCTCCATTGGAGGGCCAAGAAGGACAAGACAAGCGGCCATAATGGACAGGACGCATCTTGTAGATCAATCCAAATAAATATCAAGCATGTCGACCCCTGTTATTGAAATTCCAAGGTAAGACGGCCGTAATAACAGGAAGCGGGACAGGCATCGGTCTGGCCATTGCAAAAAAGTTTGCAGAGAACGGTGCAAGTCTGATTATACTTGGAAGGCGCAGAGAGCCCCTAGAGGCCGCTGCACAAGAACTGCAGGCCATAATGCGCAAGAGCAACAATCTAGATGGTGCAACCGTAAGGGTATTTTCTGGAGTGGATGTGGCAGACGAGAAGACCGTAAACGGGATGTTTGATCAGCTTGAGGCAGATGGTGTGGAGATAGATTACATGATTAACAATGCAGGAGTATCCGGACCAGTAAAATGCTTTGTAAGCGCCCCCATAGACGACTTTCGAAGCACCATACACATACACCTGACAGGAACGTTCTGGGGGTCGGTACAGGCGCTGCGCGTAATGCGGCGCGGTGGAAAGATAATTACAATATCCACATTCTTTACAGAGGAGAGGCCGCTAGAGCAGAGGCCGTACAGGTTTAGAAGCCCATACACTGCATCGCAGGGGGCAAAGAACAGGCTGGCCGAACTACTCTCATGGGAACTTGTCGGGACAGGCATCACATCCATAGCAACAAATCCAGGGCCGGTCCACTCAGACCGCATATACAAGACCGTATATCCAAAGGCCGCAGCCGAGTTCATGAGGGTGTCCGGGTTTGAGGAGATGACCCCATCAGAGGTTGCAGATGCATCGGCAGATCTGCTACCGCTGCTAGGCGAGGACCCCGGTACGATATCAAACGGGATTAAAGCAGTAGCCGCAAGGGTGGCCGCAGGCAAGGAGGAGGACACAACGCCGGAGGCTGTTGCAAGCAGACTCACAGGACTGTTGGAGAAGATACAGACCATTGCAGAGAAGGTTCAGAAGAATACGTCGCGCATGATTGCAAACCAAGAGTTTCTCTCCCAAGCACAGGTGGCCGAGTCGGTACTCAACTTGTGTGATGATTCCATATCGGCCATACTTGACGGCAAGGTGGTTCCAGGCGACAGGGTATTTTATCCGGTAAAGCCACATGTAGGTGGAGCCCCCCTTCTCCCTCCGTCATTTAAGGCAGAACCAGACCTTGCAGGCAGTACGATACTGCTAGCAGTCGATCCGTCAGACGACACTGCAGATACAGAAAAGATAGAATATATGATAAACCACATACGAAAAGACTGCGGCGCCAAGGTAGTCTGCTTTATATCCAAATCCACGCCCGACGGCACGGCCAAAAGCATATCAAACCTAGTACACTCCCACGTCATAGATCTCAGTGATCCAGATGAGGTATCAAGGTGGTTCAATACAGCCCAGGCCAAGATGGGAAAGGTTGCCGGGTTGGTCCACATTACAGGCAGGCTTCCAGACATTCTAGAGATGGCAAAGGTGTCACGCAGCGAGTGGAACGAACTGGTAGAAAAATTCATCACAAGGCCTGCAATTACCACACAAAAAGCGCTCGATCTCTTTGTACCCGGCGGAGGCGAGGATCCGCGCCTCTTCAAGGATTCAGACGGCGTCGTGATGATTGTGGGTCCAGAGCTCCCCTCAGGCAGGAAGGTTACGGGCGCCAAAAGGGCGCAGACTGAGGTATTCCGCGGGGCGCTAAGGCCATTTACTGCTACTGTCAATCAGGAACTAGGTGATGTCCTTGGTTCCAACATACGCGTCTTTACTGCACTGCCAGGATCAGTTACAGGGGCAGCAGCGGATCCACAGAAGATAGTCGATCTCTTTGATCTGCTGCTGATGTCAGGCGAACCCGTATCCTCACTCTCCACTGTAATATTCTGCACCGACGAGGCACGACGCTAGTGCGGGCCGCCCTTAGTTGCAGTTATGTGGTGGTGTCAGGTATCGCATGTCATGGGATACTGTAGGTTCGATGTTAACAATCTGCCGAATTTGTACAGAATTAGATATTCAGGTGTGAAGGACATATAGTTAATCATTGTACACGGCCATACAATTCAGGATCCTCCCCAGAGCGCATCATAAAACATCTTTGCTGCTGCAACTACAATTACACCACACGTCAGGATGCGCAGATTCCTCTCCCGGGCCTCCACGGACAGCTTTGCCCCCACTATCCCGCCGGCAAAGGCTCCTAGGGCCATAAATGAGGCCTGCAGAAGATCAGGATTACCAAGAAGTCCGTGTACCATTATGCCCGACATAGATACAAAGAGTAGTATCATCTGTGAGGTCGGGGCGGCCTGCTTTATCGCCATTCCAAGTCCTGCTACCATAAGGGGCACGAAGATTATACCCCCTCCGATCCCAAAGAAGGACGAGGTTAGTCCTGCAAAGAAGCTTGTGGCAGCTACAAAGACCATCCAGAGTCCAGAGAGGTGATCCAGCGCGGGCCTACCTTTGGATTTATCTTGTCTGACCAGCCGGCCCCTGATTATGAGGTATGCGGCCGAGACGACAAGTACAATTCCAAACAGAAACCGAAAGATCTCATGGGCCAGATCTGTAGTTACGATGGCCCCCACAATGGTTCCAGGCAGCGAGAGTAGTGCGAGCTTGAGTCCCAGCTTGTACTCTATTCTTCTCTGCCTTGCATATGACATAGTCGATGCCACGGCGTTGCTGAATGTGGCCAAAAGGCTGTTGCTTGCTGCAAGCGTGTGAGGAAATCCCAGAAAGACCATTACAGGTACCGTAATTATTCCCCCCCCAAGGCCTGTCATTGAACCCAAAAGTCCGGCTGCAAATCCTAGGGGTATGAGCCAAAGATGCTCAAGCATTGTTATCTGTTTGAGTATGACTGTTTATTAAGACAGGTGCCTTGCGTGGTGGGACTGCTAAAGCTCTGGCTGAAGAAACACCGCAATATCAGTGAGTGGCACTTTGAACTGTACGTCAAGACATTTCAGTTTGTACATAGCCATCGTCACTACGCAACTGTTTACGTCCCCCCCCCCTCCCACACCACCACCTGAATGACCGATTCTAAGCACAAATTTGGCAAATCGTTTACGCTAGGCGTAAACAGTCGATCACAGATACTGCAACATCAAATACACAAAGACAGCATGATTTCAAAGCAAGTCATCCCATCATAAAATCAATTGAACCATCGTAACTGTTTACGTCAAGTGTAAACAATTTGTCAAATTTGTGCTTATAATCGGTCATTCAGGCGTGGGGGACATAAACGGTAACGAACCATCCATGGTACCTATTGGATCCTAACCTACAACACAATCCAGCCAAGTTCTACCATCTTTTTAAAAGTCGTTATCTGATTGCTAGGTCACGTATTTTGAAGAAAATTCACGCCTAAATGACTGATCCCAAGCACGAATTCTGCAAATTATTTACGCCTAATCTAAATGATTGTGTGTGGAGAGAGTAACCTGTAACCGGACAGACTCCATAACGTATAATTTGGTGTCGCATATAACACCACCAAATGCCCGAGTTCAAACTGTATGGTTCTGGCGGCCATGTGCTAGCAGACCTCACTAGCAGCCAGGCAAAGGAAGCTGACTTGGGAGTCGGAAAACTCTTTCTGGCGCCCGTAGGCAAGCTGGACACCTCGACGTTTGTAAACTATTACTGTAACACCTGTAAGACCGAGGCCACGGGCGCCCCCACAATACGGCCAGAACAGAACGGCGAGGGAGGGAACGATGGCGGGCCAGAGAGGGTGTCAGAAAATCTTCTGCTTGTAGAGCGCGGCCAGTATGTCTGCAATAACTGTAACGCAACACTAGGCGAGTACAGGGTCTTTTCAAAGGACGGCGCGTATGCAGGACTTGCAATACCTACAGACGGATGGGGTCCATAATGACAAAGACATCAGAACAGATGAAGTCCCTTGTAGAGGGGTTTATCAGGATAACCAAGATAAAGTACGAGGATCAATCGTTGATAGTCCGTAGCAAAAACAAGAACATAGACTGGCAGTTTCATGTCGGGGACAACGTCATAGTCAGCAAGAGTGCAAACCGCGAGGACAGAATCCACATAAACGTAAACATGAGGTTTATGCCCGAGGACACCAAGTTTCTGACTACAACCAACCCCGCATTCACAAAAGCCGCATTTGAGATAAGCGAGATCTGCACAATATGCAGCGTGGGACATCAGTGGGTAAATGCCGGAAACGAGGTGGCGGGACTTGCAGTATTCTCACATGTAGACGAGGAGGTTCTAGACAGGGTCACGTTTCACAATACATGGGATAATGTGGCCAGGGTGGTAGGACATGTACAGAGGGTTTTGCGCGCCAATTTTACCGGCCTCTCAAAAAATACGGCCTCAGGAGACACATCAGGCAAATCGTTTTACGGCTAGGCCACGATTGCAGCAGCAAGTAGTGGCAGTACGTACAGACTGCAACAAAAAATCACCAGACATGTTGCACAATTAAAAGGCAGCCGTCTGGATCAAGCGTAAGCAGCCTGCCTAATTTGTGACCAGAATCGGTCATTTGGGGGCAGTGGAACTAAACAGGCCAGATTCCATTCATAACAGGAACCGAGTTCGTGGTATGTGCCCGTCCACACCAAATGGACTGCCACGCCGTCTGAAGCCATATCAGTCGGCTACATTGTAGCGCATTAACGGCTGCCCTCCTCCTTTAGTCTTGATGTCCGTCTGAAGCCATATCAGTCGGCTACATTGTAGCAGGGGCCTCTATTCCGATTAGTCCAAGCGCCCTCTCAATCGTGAGCCGGAACATTGAAACTAGGTAGAGTCTGGCATCCTCCAAATTATGATCTTCAAGTCCCAAGACCCTGTTCTTCTCATAGAATATGTTGAATCCGACTGCTAGATCATGACAGTAACGAGCGGCCACCTTGGGAGAGAGGTTTGTGACAGCATCATGGACGTACGTGTCAAAGGACCCAATCAGCCTGATCAGGTTTCTTTCAGACGGTTCTGTCAGCAACCTGTAGTCTATGTGTGACGGCAGTTGCCTCTTGGCCTTTTCTAGTATGCGCGATGCTCTTGCCCCCGCATACTGTATGTATGATGCCGTGTCGCCTTCTAGGCTTAGTGAACGAGTGAGATCAAATGTGATAATCTTGTCAAGATCCTGCCTTATCATCTCGTACCGTATGGCACCGACAGACAGGGCATGGGATATGCTCTCCACTTTTTGTTTCTTCATGTCAGGATGGCGCTTTTGCGTTTCAGATGTGGTCTTTTTGCGCAGTATCTCATATACGGAATCGGCATCCACGTATATTCCTCGGCGGCCAGACATATGCGCTTGGCGTCCCTCAGTATCCATCCCTAGGGCCGCTGCGGTTTCAGGACTTAGCGTAACCGACTCGTACCCCAGATGAATGTAGGCATCATCATTGTTGTTATTGCTGTCAGTATCGTTGTTATTATTACCACCACCTTCAACACCACTGTTAACACCACCGTCATTGCCGCCGTCATTGCCGCCGTCATTGCCGCCGTCATTGCTGCCACTATAGTCATTGCTGCCACTATAGTCATTGCTGCCACTATAGTCATTGCTGCCACCACCATCACCATCACCACCACCATCACCATCACCACTATCATCACCATCACCATTATCATCACCACTATCATCACCATCATGCAAGCCAAACCTAAAGCGACGCATCAGCCCGGCCACAATCTTTTGCAGGCCGGACTGGCGGTAGTCAACTACCGTAATGACTCGTGTGCCGGCAAAGCTTATCGTTTTAGCTCCATCATGCTTTAGCGTGGTCTGCCACAAGACGCCAGTACCCGGCTGTTCCCTGTCACTATATGCAACGTATGAAAATGGATCATCTAAAAGTCCGAGCTTCCATGCCGCGTACGGGATATCCTTTGCAATGTATGTTGCAGTACCATTGCTTCGGACCAGTACCTTGTCATTGTTGTTATCATCATTATCGTCATCGTTGCCACTAGCGTCATCGTTGCCACTACCGTCATCACTATTGTTGCTGTTGCTGTTATTATTGTCGCTGTTGTCGTTGCCGCTGCAATCCACATTGTCCCCGCCGGAGCCGTCGTTATTTTTTCGTCTGCCCCTGCCTGCCGCGCCTATATCGTCCCCTCCGGGTATGACCCAGCAACCCTTGTTTCTACCGCCCGTTCTCAGCTCGATCACTTCTGCATCCTTTAACTTTTCAAATACCGCACCCCACAGTCCAGAATGTATTATCTGTGACTCAAAGTTCAGACAGTCATAATATACAGAAAGGTTCCAGCATGTCTCAAGCTGGTCGGCAAGTACGCGCCGCGTTATCACATCTGCAAATCTTGCAGTCTCCGAGCCAGCATCCTCAATCTCCTGCAGCGTCTCCTTTCTTATACCTTCAAGGCTCCCGTCTGATTCGTACCTTTTGACCGTATTGACGTACACATCGTCCCCGCAGTACTGTGCAAACTTTTTGCCCGGCGGGGGCTCCATGCCAAACCCTAGATGCCAGAACCCGACTATAATATCGGCGACTTGGAGTCCAGAGTCGTCGACATAATTGAGAACGTTCACGCGGTATCCTGCTTTGCGCAGTATTCGGGATATGGTATCCCCAATTACGATGTTTCTGATGTGTCCTATATGCAGGGCCTTGTTGGGGTTCACGCTCGTATGTTCCACCGTTATTATAGTGCCGTCTCCCATATTGACACTGCCTGCAGTCTCCAGACGGGCCCCGTCAAGTATGACACCAGAAAGGCTATCCCAGTCGGCAAAAAAGTTTACGTATCCTGACGGATGCGGTTTCGAGTACGACACCAATCCGCCGGACCTCTTCTCTGCATTGTAGCGGGCCGATATCGTTGTGGCAATCTCGCGAGGGCTCTTTTTGAGTACGCCGGCAAGCAAAAACGCCACATTGGAGCTTGCATCGCCGAATTCGGGCCTTGCAGCAGGTACTACGCTGAACTCCACATCAGGATTGGCAACCAGCGCATCCAGTCCTTTTCTAATCTCATCAAGCAAAAGTCGAAAGGACATTATAGATCCGAGAGTCTCGGCGCTAATTTATCTAGCGCCTCCAAGACACCATAACCAGAGTCTGAAGATACCGTCATTGTGGCCTCTGTCCTTACCTCTGCTGATGCATTTCCAAGCGCCACGCTGGTTCCTGCCACGTCAAACATCGGAATGTCAGTAGCGCTGTCCCCTATTGCAATCGTATCTGACGGATCAACTGCCAGCATCTGCATGGCACGGGCCAGTCCTGCACCCTTGTCTACTCCAGGCGAGTTGACATGATATGCAAATTGGCTGTCAGAGAGCCGCACCCTGCTGCCACGGCCGGCAAGCAACCGCCTGGCCGCATCAATATCAAAGGTGCGCTCCAAAACCACCTCGGTCATTCTGGGAAAGACATGCTTTTGTCTGGCCTCCGGTATGTCCTCCTGTATCATCTCAAATGCCTCCATACATTCGGACATGCTGCCAATCTTGGTATGCGTGTCGGGTCCCGACGTTATGCAACCGCCGTTCTCCCCCACAGCAAACGGGGTCGTGCCCCCAAAGACTGCAAGTATGAATCCCTCTACTGACGAGCGGCCCGTAACGTAGATTACTGTATGGCCGTCCGCCTCAAGCCGCCTCAGAGCCCCCAGTGCATCTAGGTGTATGCGCCCGCCGCCATTCTCAGTTATCGTGCCGTCTATATCCACTGCAAAGAGCTTTGGCATGGCACTGCCACCCCGGGGCAATAATAAGATGTTTGCACTGTAGGATGTAGCCGTGCTCTTCTGCTGTTATGATATGGATATTAAGTACAAGACCTCTTGGCATGTACGGCGCATTCACACCGAAGAACCAACAGCCGCCGCATGCCTGCCGCACCCACACTTCTGGTCACCACCATCACACACGTACAAACACATTAGATTTTCTGATACTTTGTTTGTAGGAACTGGGGTGTAGGAACTGGGGTGTAGGAACTGGGGTGTAGGAACAACGTGAACCATTGCACCGTGATTACATCTTAAGACGTAGAAACTGGGGGGTAGAAACTGGGGGGTAGAAACTGGAAACTCACAACTGTCAGTTCTCGCACATGTACAGGCACGCCCTGCGACCGTACACGTACCAAAATTGAATAATCCAACACAGGATCTTCTCCTCCTCCTCCCCTCGCATACTCGTCCTTCCCACCCCCTTCTG
>RKRU01000069.1 GCA_007571225.1 Nitrosopumilaceae archaeon
TTGCAGGCTTAATGGCATGTACTCTCTGGTTTTAGGTTGTTGTGCAGGACAGTTTTTGTGCGTCTCTTGGTTTGCAGGTCCAGTCTGTCGCGTAACTGTCTACGTCTGGCGTAAACAATTTGCCAAATTTGTGCCTAGAATCGGTCATTCAGGTGTGGGAGACGTAAACAGTTCCGTTCTAGGATGTATGATTTGTGGACAAAAACCGCATACGGCGCCATGCAGAATTGAAGAAATATAATAAAAAAGGTGTATAACTGAACGACTATTAATCGATCAGTTCGGTCCAGCCCTTTACGAAGACGGAGTTCTTGTAGAGTGGAACAGGCTGTCCGACGGTAAAGTCCATCGGTCTCATCCAAAAGATTGCCTTTGTCGGACACACACCTATGCATGCACCGTCAGAGATACACCTCTCAGGATAAAAGACAAAAGCCTTGCCTCTCTTCCAGCCTTCAACGGGTTTTACTCGTAGCACATCAGGTCCAAGTGATGTACAGATCTCTACACACAGTGCACAGCCTATACACATCTGTTCGCTGATGTCAGGAATAATTCCTACTGGCATTTCATCTTTCATGCTCTCTTCATCATTAATATAACTTGTCGAAGAAATGGGCGGTATAACGGTGTTTGGGATTTTATAACGGTGTTATAATTTATGATCATCGTCGCCGCGACGCCGCCACATCCTCAAGTATGGGATTAAATGAGTCATCCCATTTGAGGAGATATACGCCCGTCGCCGGCATAGTCGGCCCTATGATCTGTCTTCTCCTAGGAGACGTGACCCATACATCGGTGCCGGCTGCCGGGGTAGCTGCCGCATACTTCTGGCGCCCTTCTGCCATCCTGCGGCCTGCGCCCCCGTCGTTGCGCCCGGCTCGATTCTGCAGATCCGCGCGTCTTTGAACTATCGCGCCCACCGTCACGGATGAACCGGCCTGGCCTGCCAGAGACGAGAGGATCATCATACAGGAATTTGCGGCTCTAATAGAGTCTGGGCCCTGAAACATCTCATAAACCCCATTCAAGGAGTCGACTATTACCGCGGTCCGTCTCTTTGAGGCCGCAGAGATGATCCCTACAAGTTCGGCATTCCATGTTCCGGTATCAGGACAGGACAAGAAGAGGCCGTCACGCTTCTTGTGCATGCCGGACCTGATATAGCCCGCATACAGCAGGTCCGTATCAACAAAGGCCACGGGAAGCGGTGTTGAATCTGCAAGCATACCAAGAAACCGGGTCTTGTCAAAGGCGCCAACGGAGAGGATGATGTTGAGCGTGCGTCGTTCCAGTTTTCGTCTGATCGAGTCCATGCCTATCGTTGAGTCTATTGATGCTGCTGCTGTGTCACCCATGATTTTTAACTAACATCGGAATGGTAATGTCGGATATAATAGTGAGCTCGGACTTGTTTGTAGATGACTTTGCATACCCGGGAGAGAGGATCTACCTCAACAACGCATCAATCTCCCTGATGCCAAAATCAAGCATCGAGTCCATGAGGGAGTTTCTGCTCGACTACAACTCCGCCGGCCCAGATTCGCCCGGGGCAGAGAAGATCATAACCGAGAAGATGCACAGCGTCAGGAGCATCATGGCCGGGATCATCTCCTGCCAGCCCGACGAAGTGATACTGACGCAGAGTACCACAGATGGAATTAATATTGTTGCAGGTGGGTTGGCCCCATCGCCACCACACCACATATCGAAATACCAAGTGATAATTCGGGATATGGAGCATGAACACCACGCAAACCTCTATCCGTGGTTCAGGCTTAAAGAATCAGGCATGACTGTCAGGAGCCTGCCCATAGACCAGTATGGATTCTTTGATGTAGGGGGTCTAAGGCAGTTGCTAGATGGTAACGGCGGCCGTGCCAGCATAGTGGCAATGAGTCATGCATTATACAACACGGGCGCCATACTTCCCATAGAAGAGATAGGCAGGGCCGTGCGTAACAGGGCTACGGATACATTCTTTGTGGACTCGGCGCAGACGATAGGCTGTCTTGATGTATCAGACTGCAACGTGGCAAGAATGGGGTGTGACTATATGTCGTTTAATGGATCAAAATGGCTGTGCGGTCCCATGGGCATCGGTTTTTTATATTGTAGCAAGAAGGCAGGTAGTCGGTTAGAACCGTGCACGGTAGGAGGGGAGTCGGCCATGGCCTATCGCGACAACAATGACGAGATGCGCCTTGCATTTAGGGACATGCCAGACAGGTTTCAGACAGGTTTCAGAAACTATGTGGGCACAATAGGAATCGAGGCGTCCCTGCGGTATCTGAAGAGGATAGGCTTTGAGAAGATACGCAGGATCAACAGGAACCTGTCTGCCATGTTAGTAGAGGAGCTTGCGCGCCTTCCGGATGTGGTTCTTTATAGTCCAGACGATCCAGACAGGCGTACTAGTATAGTCTCATTCAACATACGTGGAATGGATCCGCGGACCGTAGTAGAATGGATGGAAAAACAGGGAATTGTTCTAGCGGTGCGCGAGATGGGAGAGCTTGAGATGGTACGGGCATCACCACACTTCTTCAACACAGAGTCACACATACAGGCGCTAGTTGATGCCCTAAAGGGGTTATAGGTCCTCCTGCTCCTCGATCACCATCATGGTCAATGTGGACTGGACCTTGCTGATCTTCCTTATCTTGTTGGTGATCGTTCCACGCAGTTCCTCGGGGTCGTCTGCAATCAGCTTCAATACTATATCGTATACGCCGTATACGCCCTGTATCTCAAAGTAGGCGCTCTCGGCGCTCAGTATCTGCTTTACCTCGTCGATTATGGACTCATCTGAACCTAGATCAGAGTTGAGTAGAACATATGCTGTTGGCACAACAAAATTACCACAAAACGGTATTTAACTTTTCATTATTCAAACACGCACATTCAAACACGCACATTCAACGGCCCACAGGCACATTCGGCGGCACCGGTTACCTGCTATGACCAGTGTATCTGTTATAATAATGGACTTTATATTTCCCGACGGGTTACAACCAACGTGAACACAAAAAACCCCACACATCATATAGGAATGCCCATCGATCTCACATTGACAATATCAGACACCCTTCCAACATTTCCCGGTTCGCCCAACTCCAAGATAATCAAATGGTTGGAACTTGACGAGGACGGATACAACCTTGAACTCATCCTTTCAAGCACCCATGCGGGAACACATATTGACGCCCCATACCATTTTGACAGGAACGGGGATAGTGTGGAACAAATACCACCCAGCAAGCTGATCGGCAGGGCAGTATTGATAAAGATCGGCAACGGGGATCCAGGGCCTAACCACGCAATAACAAAAAGAGACATAATCTCGTTTGAGAAGTCCATACACGGACACGACAAGGTTATAGTAGAGGGAGCTTCAGTCATCTTCCTTACCGGATGGCAGAAAAAGCACCTCAACTGCCAAGATTACTTTGCGGCAAATCCCGGACTAGACAAGTCGGCAGCAAAATACTTGGTATCAAGGGGAGTAAACCTGGTAGGAACAGACGCGCCCAGCATAGATGTGGGTGCCGATGACTCGTTTGTAGCCCACCACATACTGGCAGGGGCCGGAGTGCTCATAGTGGAGAACTTGGCCAATCTGGACATGATTGATGCAGACGAGTTTGATTTTGTAATACTTCCCCTGAGGATAGAGGGCGCAGGCGGCTCCCCCGTAAGGGCGCTGGGATTTCCGGCGGGGCAGTCACAACTGCACCTGTAAAAACAATAACAAGTTTTGCCTGCTAGGCGCGCTGCAGGCAGTATGACATCAAGACCATATTCATTGTGATATGCATATGACAATCCGTGTCATCAGGCTATGCGCGTGGCGGTACAACAGTCACGTGTCATCAGGCTATGCGCGTGGCGGTACGTTACAGCAGACAAATGATTCTGGTCTCAGTTGCAAATGACGGCAACGAATCCAGATTATGTCCTAGACTCAGGGCGGCTGCGCTGTTTCTTCGCCTGTATTATCTTGTCCAGGGATTAATTCCCCAATCCGGTCAATGGGGTTCAGCGTGGAGTTCTCCCCCAGTAGAGTCTCCGGCGCACTTTCTAGGCCGCCCACAATATTGCGCGTAGCCCCCTCTGTCACCTCTCCCAGCTTCGCCGCCGTCTGGTTAATCCTGTCCCCCACAAAGACAGTCGCCTCGCTGCGCAAACCCTCCACATCCGCAGACAGGGACCCAGGTATGGTAGATATCGTATCCGGAAAGAACCGCTCAATCTCGTTATAGAATATCGTGCCGCCCAGTACCACAATTCCTACAATTATAGCCAGTTTGATCAGCATGCTGGTATTTCATATAACTATTACAATAATACCCCGCAGGTAAAAAAATTGTACAAAAACGATCAAATTTTCTTTACCAATTCAGCCCAGACCTGCTGCAAGCCAGTCCATAAACCCGCCCGTATCCGGCGTGGTGGTTGTTATTTTTATGGGGCCCAGTGGCGATTCGTCTGCCTCGTGACAGATCGCCACGCGCCCCGCATACGCGGCCTGTTTGTTAAGATAAAACCATGTGGAGTCGTCATCATCATGCATGTTCTCCAGAAGGCTGCGCCGGTACGCCCTCCACGACTCGGCTCCCGTACGAATCGCCTCCCTGATCCGCTCTAGCGAATTAAGTTCGGTCGAGTCGGCGACCACATAAAATCTCTGGCGGTTCATGGTGGCGCCTGTAAAGACGTTTGCAATGGCAACCTCTATCTTTCCTGGATCTTCTGAAGGGTGTATGGGTGCAACGGCCCTTGTTCTGTGGATCACTTTGCGCCCCCAGCCTGCCGTCCGTCCCGTACCTCTGACAACCCGTCCCGTACCTCTGACAGCCAGCCCCGGATAATTTTATGCGCCCTGTCGACAAGTCCCTCCCGTGTCAGTTCTATATTGGACAGCGCATAATCGGATAATGCAATGGAGTGACTTATTCCTACGGAGAGTTCGCGAGAGTCACGCTCCTCAAAGTGTCCCCGGGTCTGCGGATCGTCTGTCCGCCCCCTGGCCTGTAAAAACCCAAACCGGGCATCAGCAGATGCGTGTATTGCTAGGACCTTGATGGTACCGAATTTTGAGAGCGACCTGATCTCGTCGTTGGAACGTATGCCGTCGATCAGTACTACACGTGACCTGGACTGCAGTATCTTGGGGCCCACCAGATCCGCCACTGCCCCCGGTCCGCCGGCCTGCCGCAGATCCAGCATGAGCTGACCTAAGTTTGAGCGTGTCGGCTCTAGGTTACGCCGCTCTGCCTCCGCTCGCACAGAGTCACCCATATTTACCACATCATATCCATGTACCTTCAAGCCGTCTGCAATGGTAGACTTGCCGGCGCCCGGCATTCCGGTCAGACAGACGATCAGTCTTTTTTCATCATTCTCCAATGTAGTGTTCTCGTCGATCTGCCATAATGAAGCTACCGAAATTTATAACCAAGATGGCAGCAGACTGTAATGAGGGCCTTTGTTGCAGTGGAGATTACAGAGCCCAGCATTCTCAAGAAGATAAAAAATCTGCAGTCGAAGATGGGAGAGGCGCTGAAGGGAGCCAAACCCACAGACGCCGGCATCCTCCACTTTACCCTGCAATTTTTAGGCGAGGTTCCAGATTCAAAAATACAGTTCGTCATTGACGCAGTCTCCTCCACAAGGTTCTCTAGGTTCGATGTGGAGATAGCCGGCCTCGGGGCATTTCCAAACGGAAGATCACCTAGGGCAATCTGGGTGGGTGCAAGGGATGTAGCGAGTACGGAAGGTACCGGGAACGGTAGTGGTGGTGGTAAGAGTGATGGAAATGGTTCGTCCCGGGCACTCTCCGATCTAGCCCAAAAGGTATCTGATTCGCTTGCCCCCGTAGGATACCTGCGCGACAAGCGGTTTGTAGCCCACAGCACCATATTCAGGATCAAGAAGAAGGGAATTGACATTACAGACGAGTTGAAGAGACATTCAGATATGGTCTTTGGGGTCCAAAGCATAACACGATTCAAGCTCAAAAAGAGCGTACTGACGCCTACGGGGCCGATATACACGGATCTGATGGAGAATGTGGCCGTACAATGACGCACGCAGATCAACTAGGTGTTATAATAGAGGAGGCACGCGGCCGGGTCAGTCCCACCGAATTGCAGATTGCAGATGTAAACGGTGTGGCCGAATCCACTCTGAGGCGCGTAAGGGACGAGGCTGCAAAATATCACCATATATTAAATGTCGAACTGGGCGGTTCGTATGCAAAGGGAACATGGCTTGCCCGCTCCAACATGGATATCGACATATATCTTAAGTTTAAAACAGATGTCGGCGCAGAACGGTTTGAGGAGATTGCAACGAAGGTGGGGTTTGACGCCCTGCGCGGCTGCACCCCAAATCTGAGGTACTCTGAGCATCCATATGTGGAGGCCAGATGTAGTGGAATTCGGATCAACGTGGTGCCATACTACAACGTCGGCAGGGGCGAGTGGATCAGTGCAGCGGACCGCACCAGCTTTCACACCACATACATGAAGGAGGCGCTTACCGCCGCGATGCGCTGCGATGTCAGACTGCTCAAGTCGTTTCTTGGCGCCAACGGACTCTACGGGGCCGAGATAGCAAAGAACGGGTTTAGTGGGTATGTATCTGAGATACTAGTGGAGCGGTTTGGAAGTTTTGAGAATGTCATAAGGGAGTTTGCCGGAATCCAGCCGGGAACCATAATCGGAGACGCCACAAAAGAGTTTGAGACTGTCATAACCATAATTGATCCAATAGACCATAACAGGAATCTTGCAGCGGCCATATCCCTAGAGAATATGGCTCGTTTTGTAGTTGCCTGCCGCTCGTTTCTAAAAGGGCCGTCACTGGACATGTTCGACGGTACTGCAGGCACCATATCGCAAAAGTATTGGGGGAACATGCTGGTGGTAAGATTCGGATTTGAGTATAGGGCGCCCGACATAATATGGGGACAGGCCAAGAAGGCGGTTGCAGCCGTTGCAAAACAGCTTCAGCATGACGGATTTATCGTTGTCAGATCAAAGGCGCATGTGGAACCAGACGAATGCAGTGCCTACCTCTTCTTCCTCCTAAATGCAGTTGAGATCGCGCCTACCTACGTCCACGATGGCCCAGAATTCTTTAGAAATGAGAATACTGACACCTATATTGCAAAGAATGTCAGAAGGTCGGAGATGGTGTGGATGGGGCCACAAGGTCGCATACACGCACTCAGGAGGAGGGAGCATACCTCTGCAGACACATACGTCCAGAATCTGCTGGACGGCGAGGCTGCGCTGCTGCCCGATAAATTGCACGGAAGCCCACAGGTGTGGATAGGTAGAAACGGGCTGGACGGCGAGGCCGAGAGGGCCGGCGAGGAGTTGATTTCAACGGATGGATTGTTCTTCTATACTAGTTGAGGATCTTGCAGGCGACGGGCCGCATTCGGAGGTTATTGGATACCCCAAGGCCACCGATGGAGAGAGACGCGCAAGGGCAGCAGAGCTTGCCAGCCTCGGGATTAAGACGATATCTCTGACGGGCCCCACAATCCTAAGTGGTAGGACGCCGGTACTAGGCAAGGGATATGCAGGAGTGGTGGTCCTAGCAGAGGACAGAGACGGAACGTGCAGAGCAGTAAAGATAAGACGCACCGACTCTCAGCGGAAGGATATGCGGCAGGAGGCAGCTCTGCTTGGGCGTGCCAACTCGGTAGGGGCAGGCCCCAAGATGGTGGATGCCAGCAGGAATTTTCTGATAATGGAGTATGTACGGGGGGACAGGATAGGTACGTGGATTGAAAATTTGAATGGGCGCGGTAGGACGGCCAGGCTCAAACATATGATAAGATGCGTCCTTGCAGATTGTCACAGGCTCGACACATCAAGAATAGATCACGGTGAGTTGAGCAAAATCACAAAACACGTCATAGTCACAGAGGAGGAGCGCCCCGTATTGATCGATTTTGAGAGCGCCAGCGTGGACAGGAGGCCTTCAAACGTCACCTCCATAACACAGGCGATCTTCATCTCCCCACCGGTTGCAAGACTAGTAGGAAGAATTTACAAAAAGAGGCCCACCACGGAATCTGTCATAACGGGGCTCAGGAGATACAAGCAAAGGATGGACGGACCAAGTTTTGAGGAACTGCTTGAGGTACTTGATGTATGACAATACGATTTTGGTGAAGATTTGATGTGTTGGTGGTAACGGTAGTGGTGGGACCGGCAGGATTCGAACCTGCGACCACTAGCCCCCCAGACTAGTATCATACCAAGCTAGACGACGATCCCTTAAGGAATACGGAAAACTTGAAATTATTAAACCATAGTATACCACATGCGCATGAAGATTTGTAGGATATGCGGCAGGATCTCCGCCACAGATGCAGACCACACGGACTGCACGCAGAAGAGGAGGATCGAGCTAGAAGACGAGCATATCAAGGAGGGCCTGCCAGATAGACTGAATATGGCAAAGAGTCAGGGCGGCCTAGGAGTCGAGATAAGGGCCATACTGGAGCACCTTGCAAGAGAGAAGGTAGAATCCAGTAAGGACTGACCTCCAGCCTGTACGTCCACGACGTGATAGTCCACGACGTGAGTCCCCACGTAACCGTTTACGCCCCCCACGCACAAATTACCGATTCTAGGCACAAATTTGGCAAATTGTCTACGCTGTACGTAAACAGTTACATCCCCGCAGGCTACCGTTCCTGCGTGGTGGGCCTGATCAGAATCTCATTTATGTTGACATGTTCGGGAGCATCTACCGCATAGAGTATAGCAGAAGCGATATCTCCGGCGCGAAGGGACTCCATCTCCTTAGCCTTTCTGACAAAGCCTGCTAGTGACTCGTCGGTGATGGTGGAGTTTAGTTCCGTGTCCACCACGCCCGGCTCGATGCATGTAACGCGTATGTTCGAACGCGTGCTAAACTCCTGCCGGAGTCCCTCGCTGAGTGCGGTTACCGCATGTTTGGTTGCACAATAGACGCTTCCAGATGGAAATACCGTTCGTCCCGCCACCGACGAGATGTTGATTATGTGTCCCGACTTTTTTGCCTTCATATGTGATATTACAGCGGCGGTGCAGTACATCACACCCTTGATATTCACATCTACCATGCGGTCCCATTCGTCCATCTTCAGGTTCTGAAAGAAGCTCAGCGGCATCAGGCCCGCATTGTTGACAAGTATGTCTATGGTGCCCCATTTTTCAAGAACCGCAGATGCAAACGATTGGCAGTCGTCCCTCTGCGTTACGTCAAGCCTGCGGTAAAGGACGCCTCCGCTGTTGTGTTCTTCCATCTCTGCGGCGAGCTTGGCCAGTCTGTCAGTACGGCGGGCCCCTACTGCCACCTTGGCGCCCGCCTTCGAGAGGGCCAGTGCTGTGGCATATCCGATCCCACTGCTAGCACCGGTCACAATGGCAACCTTGTCCTTAATCATGTATTGGAGCCATTACAGACATCGTAAAAATCTTGTTACGGAGGCAAGCTTGCTCAGAGAACTCTCATGGAATGCTCAGAGAAAACGGTAGAGACACGCACGGACAGTTAAAATCGCAGGATTGTAGTATCATCTGGCGTATAGTAATTCATTGACAACAGATGAGTTGCGCCACCAGCAGCAGTAACCGTCTAGGTCAAACGTAAAGAAACTACCAAATTTGTACCTAGGATCAGGCCATTTAGGCGTGAAGAATCTAAACAGTACTAATCATATACTAATTATGCAACCAGTCAAGCCCAGCTTGCAATTACTCGACCTCCGCACTGCAGACCGACCAGTACTACAGTAAAACAAGCCCGGTGGGGCATGAGGGCATGCCAGTCGCCGTACCGCACGTGTCCCGTAGAAGAAGAGCGAAACTTGATTAACTCTAGTGTTCTAATAATACCATGCAAGCGGAGAACTGCGCCTACTGTGGGGATCTCACGGACATGCCGTTTCAGTGCAACTATTGCAAGGAC
>RKRU01000141.1 GCA_007571225.1 Nitrosopumilaceae archaeon
GGAGGATCTCATATCTGGTGTTCCTCTCGGCAGGTATCCTGCCTGCCTCGCGTATTATCCGTCTTATCTCCCTTGGTTTTAGCAGCTGTCCATGTCCAGAGCCGGCCGACGTGGATATACTCTCGTTTATCAGGGTGCCGCCAAAGTCGTTTGCACCCCACGCCAGCAGCATCTGGGACATTGCCGGTCCCTCCTTGACCCACGACATCTGAAGGTTGTCTATGCAGTTGTTGAACATTATCCTTGCCACCGCGTGTGTCAGCAGTACGTCGCGCCCGCTGCCGCCCTTCTGTATTCCATTGTGCATCTGTCGGAGATACATGGGGGCTTCTGTATGTATAAAGTTCAGCGGTACGAACTCGGTAAACCCACCGGTCTCCTTTTGTATATCGCGCAGTCTTGCCATGTGATTTACGCGTTGTGGAATGGTCTCAAGGTGTCCGAACATCATCGTCGATGTGGTCTGGATTCCGGCCCTGTGGGCAGAACGTATCACCCTCTCCCAGTCCCGCACGGTTATCCTTCCTGGCGAGATTGTGTCGCGCAACCCTTGATCTAGGATCTCAGCAGATGTGCCTGGCAGGGTGTCCACTCCAGCATCCTTCATCCTCAGTATGAACTCCTCTATTGAAACGTTGGACCTGTTTGCGCCATAAAGGATCTCCTCTGGTGAGAATCCGTGTATGTGTATGCCGGGTATTCTGTCCTTGATTGCGCGGCAGATCCTTTCATAAAGATCTCCCTCCATGTCGGGGGGAAGTCCGGCCTGTATGCATACCTCAGTCGCCCCCAACCTGTGCGCCTCCTCGGCGCGCTTGACTATCTCCTCTGTGGGGAGCATGTATCCCTCTTCTTCTCTAAAGTCCCTGCTAAACGCGCAAAAACCGCACTGCTTTATGCAGACGTTTGTAAAGTTGATGTTCCTGTTTACCACGTATGAGGCTACGTCTCCCACGCGCCTCCGGCGAAGCTCGTCTGCTACCATTCCCACTAGGTGAAGATCCGCGTCTGTCACGTTGTAGAGCTCCTCACACTCGCGTACAGAGATCTCCATGTCTGAGAGTGCGCGCTCAAGTATATCCGATATGATGGGATCCGCGCCACTCTTGTGATCTGGGGTACTGTTGCTGCTACGGCCGTCCTGCTGCAGACCTAGAGACGACTGGCCTGCTGCCTCTTCTGTTGCATGAGATGTTGTATGCGTAAACTTTGTCATGCAATCACATCCACAGGTCCCTGCGTACGAGCAGGCTGTCGGTTCCAGATTCTGCCATTTTATGGCGCAGATCGTTGTACTTGACCATATGCGCAAACTCTGGATATACTGGAAACCTGCAGTCCAGCTCAAAGCCGGCCGCCTCTGTATTCTGCCGCAGCTTGTCAAGCGCGGGCCACGGGAATTCTGGATTTACATAATCTGGCGTCAAGGGTGAGACCCCGCCCCAGTCGTTTATCCCTGCAGACAGAAACGAACTGTAAGAGTCAGGCGACAGGTTTGGGGGTATCTGTATGTTTGTTTTAGGCATCATTACGCGACACGCGGCCACCACGGCCATAAGATACCACCTGTCTGCTGGAGGCTTGCCGCGCATGGCAGTGTCTGTCTTTGGTTGGAAGTTCTGCAGTATGACCTCTTGGATGTTTCCATATGTTTCATGAATACTCCGTATTGTGTCAAGTGACATGACTGTCTCGTGTATGTTCTCCCCTATTCCGAGCAGCAGTCCGGTAGTCATCGGTATGCCGAGCCTGCCGGCCTCTGCTAGTACGGCCAAGCGCTCGGCAGGCAGCTTGCTTGGTGCCCTGTGGTGTGGCATTCCGGGTTCTGTGAGCCTGTCGCTTGCGCTCTCAAGCATGAGTCCGAGTGAGACGTTGGTCTTTTGAAGCTCCGCCATCTCGTCACCTGTCAGGTTCCCTGCGTTTGTATGTGGGAAGAGTCCCATCTCTAGCGCCTTTTCAGACGCATACACAAGACAGTCTGCAGTGGATGCAAATCCGTTCTCATCAAGCCACTTTTTAGCCTGTGGGTATCTCTCCTCTGGACGCTCCCCCGTTACAAGCAGCGCCTCTATACAGCCATACCTCTTTGCAAGTGCGAGTGAGTCGTCTATCTGGCGCCTAGACATCATGGAGACCTTTGCTTGGATGGGTTCTGCCTTGTACGTGCAGTACGTGCACGTATCTCTGCACAGATTGACCACATTCAGAAATGCCTTCTTTGAGAATGTGGTTGTCTTGGACTTGTGACGCATACGTAGGATGCTGGCCGCCTCTAACAGTTCTGTATTATTTGTATTTAATGTTAAACTAATCATGTCCGTCATTTCTGCAGGTGACGCGCGCCTGCCTTCTAGGGCGGCATTGAGACATTCTGATTTGAAGATGAGCTGGCTCAACAGATCGATTCACCGTATATGCTATTTATGCATGTAGCCAATTAATATAATCAATATATCTGGAATTGTGGGTACCGAGTACCGGTACGTACTAGATGTCTTGTACTCATAATGTATGCTGTATGACTGCATGTTGCATGTACATACACAAGATACGGGAGGTAACTGTTTACGTCCCCCACACCTGAATGACCTATCCCATGCACAAATTTGGCAAATCGTTTACGCTGGATGTAAACAGTTACGGAGGAGGGAGAGTAACCTGTAACCGCCCCTGCCGGCGTTGTCCAGCTAGCCTCTTTTTCCTAGATTTCTACAGTTCATTTGGGCGGTTTGTGGGTCTGACTGGGGCTGATCTTTAGCAGAGGTTACACTGGATTTTGAACCTGTGGGGCAATACGAATGGTTACATCAAATTTGTACATAGCTTACGCTAGGCAGCAAGTGAGACCCCATGCTTTGGTAGGTAGTCACACTATCAGATTGTAGCAGATGCAACGCATA
>RKRU01000013.1 GCA_007571225.1 Nitrosopumilaceae archaeon
GCGTAAACAATTTGCCAAATTTGTGCCTAGAATCGGTCATTCAGGCGTGTGGGACATAAACAGTTACTTTGGGTCCGGTGTTAACAATTTGCAGCATTTGTATCTTGGAACAATCATTTGGAGTAAAACCTAAACTGTTGGGTACCTGTAAGGTAGATGACCTCTCACCTTGCGCCCAGACAGTGTGTCTTTTTGCAGTCGGTAGTATCCTTACGCGTGACGAACTCTTTGAACTCCACAAATGTCATTTGTACTAATTGTGTCTAGAACAGACGGTTCTGCGTGGTTGTGGTGTCAACAACTTTGGATGTGATATATTGTGGCGAGGTGGTGTGAGGTAAGGCAAGGTAAGGTGGTGGCGGGGGTAAGCTGTATCGTTAAGCAATAGTAGTTTGATGTATAGTCGTGAGGTAAGGTGAGATGGGGGCGAAACTAACCTCATATTGCCACCTGCTATCTGTTCGCAGTATATCGTCACATCCCTTGACGGTGAGATGGGGGCGAAATTAACCTCATATTGCCACTGCGGCATGCTGGATACGAAAACCGACGAGTTCATATGTTCATGGAGGATCTCCCCGGCTGGTCTATGGCATCATATCTGCGGCCGCGCCACATAACCGAAGAACGGGAACTGAGAAGCCCAGCCAGAAAACCGGCAACCACAACAAGCCCACCTGCCGGGGCAAGCAGCCCATACCCCCAGTGTATACCAAGTCCAGATCTGGCCTCCAGCAGGGCGCCCGTCCACACCAGAAGAGACGACATGGATGCGACGGCCAGAAGAAGCATGTGTGGAAGTGTCTCCCAGGTCACAATGCCAGATAACGATGTCAACGTCAACGACGATGACGATGACGATAATGACAACAGCGACGATAATGACAACAGCGACGACGACAACGATATTGATGCTACAGCTCCCGCCACACCAAGCAGCAGAAACGGCACGAAGAGCAAAAATGTCATTGCAGCTGCAATTCCTGCAGCCACACCGGACCCATTGTTGGCGCGAAGCGGAATTATAAGCCTCTTGAGGGCGTTCCACAACGTCTGCCTGTCACGTGCCCATACGGCATCCACTAGATGCTCCCCGCGCATCATTAGCATGTCGTATCCTGACCCCTTTACCTTGCTCCCTAGGGCGCCATCCTCAATAAGCTCGTTTTTGACACCCTTGTGCATGCCGACTGTCTGGTACACATTCCTTTTGATTATAAAAAAACTACCAAAAAAGTATCCTATCTTCTTGGTTTTGTCATTGACATTGAGAGCCGAATAGCGCGTATGCAGAAACACTGAAATCATTGGAAGCGTGACACGCGTCCAGAATCCGGGAGCAAGCATTCGTGGAATTATCGTAAGTGCATCAAGCTTTTTTGATTGCAGGTGCGAGACGGCAAGCGAGATTATGTTTTTCGAGTGGCATGTGTCGGCATCGGTAAAGAGCAAGAGATCCCCGCGGGCCTTGACGTATCCCTCCATGCACGCCCAGTTCTTACCCATCCAGTCTTCTGGCTTGGGCCTCGCAGAGACATGTACTATAATACCGGGATAGCGTTCTGCATACTTTGATATCAGCTTCGGCGTATCGTCGTCTGACGAGTCGTCTATTGCTATGACCTCGTAGTTTGGATAGTCCTGAATAGCAAGCGATTCAAGGCATCTGACTATGTAGTTTTCTTCGTTGCGGGCAGGAAGAATCACGGAAACGGCAGGAGTCTGTGACATGCCCGCACCGTAACTGTCATCCATCTTCGGCGTGTTCTGGAACGTATCTCGCATCGATCTGATCAGGTATACCCATGTGGCTGCCACCCCGGCCAGTATTGCCGCCACGGCATAGAACACCACGACTAGGAGATGATCCATCTCAGTCTCTCTGTTCTGCTGCCTGCTTTATGGAGCCCATTGCAATCTCGGTTCCGTTTTTAATATGTCCTTTTAACATGTTGGTAAACATCCTCATTCTGCCGGTCAACCGGATGTCCCACAATACGCCAAACACGGTGGCCTCTAGGTTGTCAGGATCTGGTCTGACAAACATAAGCTTTCTTCCTTCTATGATACCCTTTGTAAATACGAATTCTATTTTTTCTTTTGGACAGATGTATACATTCTGCATACATTTCTTGTCCTTGAATGCGATAACTATCTCCCTTGTTATCATGTCGTCACTTTTGGATATGTTGCGGATCGATTTTGTACCCTTCCAGAATTTGGGCTCATTGTCAAGATCAGCGATTATATCCCACACACGGTCTGTGGGCGCGTTAATCTCGTTCATGATGCAGAATGTGAGCATGCTGTCCTTACTACACATCATATTAAATATATTAGGTTGTATCGTGAGCGTGGCAGACTGTGTCGGGTACCTGCCTAAAATCCAGAACACTAACTCCGGTTCTAACGGCAAGGGCCATTCTTCCTTCACAGTCTATAATAAAGATATTTTACTGTGTGGGTAGGTGCCCATAGATGTTGAAGAAGAAGATTAACACGTTCAACGGTCCCGGTTTTTGGAAGAATGCATATGCTCATCAGAAGGGAGCCCTACTGCGCATGGTGGATGTGCCCGAGGGTGAGATCCCATACATGCTTGACAAGCCCTACCAAGACCTGCCTGTTGAACTCCGATATGAGATTGAGACATCCCCAAACGTGGATGCCGTAAGACTGAAGTGATTATACAGAATATGATTATACAGTATATGATTATACAGCAACATGATTGTCAAAAACTGCTTACCACCATTATTGTTGAATTCTAGATGCCAGAGTAACAATTTAGGTTCGGCGTAAATGGTTTGCTAGATGTGAGGGACATACAGTTGTGCGTGAAGGATCCAAACTGTAGCATGCCAGATATATACAAATGGTAAAAA
>RKRU01000205.1 GCA_007571225.1 Nitrosopumilaceae archaeon
CACAACCATCATCATAACCACAACCATCATCATAACCACAACCATCATCATAACCACAACCATCATCATAACCACAACCATCATCATAACCACAACCATGCAGGCGCATATACAGCAGCCTCTTCGTCTCTGATCTGCAGGCCATACTGTAACGCACATCTAGACGTTAAGGCGCATGAGGAGCCGGGAGGCCGCCACAAACAGCGCCCCTGCAATTCCTGCCAACACCACAATCTCAACTACCACAAACATGTTGATGTTTCCAAATATGCCTGCCCGGATCACGTCCACCAGATACGTAAGCGGGTTGAGGTAAAAGGCCGTCCGCAGCGGCTCCTGTACGTTCTGTGCCGGATAAAAGGCCGTACTGACAAAAGCAAAGAATAGAAACACCGTATTGATGATTACATTAAATCCCTCGCTTGAGCGCAACCTAGTGGAGATTATTGATGCCAGCGAGCCAAATAGTGTGGAGCCTGCAATGGCACCAAATATTATCAGCGGTACTGTAAAGGGCGACAACTCCACATCTTCGAAGAATATAGGAATACCCACCGCCAAGATAAACGCGGCGCTGATCAGTCCTATTATGGCTATCGTACATATGTTGCTGATTATGTACTGGCCGCGCGTAAACGGCCCCGACATGATCTGCTCAAACATTCCATGCCGCCTGTCATTCCAAATTATTATGCCAGATACCAGCGTGCTGTTCATCACGCTGAATCCTATCATGCCCGATGCCAAAAATGCAGGATAGTCCAGATCTTTTGGCCCAAGTTCCACGCCCTGGATGAGTGGTGCGTATGCAAACCCGGCCACAAATATATACACTAGTGGAAATATCACCTGCCAGATCAGAAAGCCCGGATTGAGCGAGATTGTGACGTTGCGGCTCACCAACCGTAGAATCGGATGCATTGTTATGTTCCCTCCGGCATGTCTGACCGGCCCTTTTGGCAGCCGTCCTGCGTGCTGTTGTCCGTACCGTTATCATTATGATCGTTGCCGCCTCCGTTTCTGTTCCCCCCGTCCCCGCCCGTCATCTCCAGAAATATCTCTTCAAGGCTTGTGGGAACCACTGAGAGATCCTCTATCTCCACCTCCGCCTCATTGAGGATCTTCAGAATCTGCAACAGGGCCAGCTCAGATTTTGCAGAGTGGATCGTTATGGTCCTAACATCACCGTCGTCAGACGGAGCAAATCTCCTGTCGGTAGCAGAGTAATTGTCGTCAAAGTCGATTCTGCTACAGCCGTTCACGCCGGAGAGCAGGTCGTGTATGTCAGAATACCGCTGTCGGCGCAGGTGGATCTTTATAGTCTTCTCAACGCCCAGTCTGCCTTGCAGGGCGCTCGGGGTGTCGACTGCAATCAGCCCACCCCGGTTCATTATGGCAATCTCGTCGCACAGGTACTCAGCTTCCGTAAGTATATGCGTGGTATAGAATATACTCAATCCCGTACGGTCAACCTTTGCCTTCAGGTAATCGAGCAGGTCGCGTCGGGCCCCAGCGTCAAGGCCCACCGTGGGCTCGTCCAGAAACAGAAGATCCATGTCGTGTATGAACTCGCGGGCCACCTGCACGCGCCTGCGCTGTCCAATAGACAGATCCTCGTTGCGCCTGCCGCGAATCCCAGCCAGATCAAACTCTTCTAGTAGTGTCTCGGTCCTCTCGCGGCGCACTCTCTTCGGCACCCCCCACATCATTCCATACTTTTCAAATGCTTTCTCCACCGAAAGGGTAGGCTCGTAGCTTGGTTGCTGCAAAACAACACCTATTCTGTGACGCACCTGCAACGGATTCTGGATGGCGTCCAGACCCAGAATCGAGATCGAACCAGATGTGGGACGGATAAGAGTGGTCAGCATCTTGATCGTAGTGGACTTGCCGGCACCGTTGGGCCCCAGAAAGCCAAAGACCCGTCCCCTGTCCACCTCAAACGTAATATCGTCTACTGCGACAACTCCACCTCCATACGACTTTGATAGGTGTCTGACATCTATACACGACATGCGGCCTATGAGGCCCCGCCATTATAATTAGTCATGCAGTATGCCGACGCAGAAAGGTTACCCTTTATAAACACCCAGTATATGTTCAGATTCTCCACACCAAAATGGCCTATCCCGAGCACAAGTTTGGCAGATTGTTTACGCCGAACCGACGGGTATGGAGCAACCTCTTACAACTCGCCAATCCAGAATTTTTTTAGAGTGCGAAATGTATGAAATGTGTGTGGGGCGAGAAGAGAATAGGAAAAATGTCAGAGATAAGAGACGCGGCAGAAGACTTACTTGACACGTTTGGGACTGTGAAAACGGAAGAAGACTGGAATGCCGCTGTTGAGAAGGCCAAGGATCTATATCAGCGCAGTAAAAAGCTAGTCAGTTAGGTAATCGGTCAAGCCGTCAGGTAATCGGTTAAGCCGACTCGGTTATTGTTTGCATTCTCATCAAGAAGTGGGCTGACAGCCAGTCGGTCTGCAGGCGCAGATCATGTAGGGACCGCATCTGCAAATATAGCCCTCGATACGACCCCTGGAGCAAATGCGCAAGATGCGGGCATGAAAGGTATCACCGGCCGAGCAAAGCCGCACAAGCCACCAAGATGTAGAGAGTGCGGCAAGGCATATCGCTCGGTGCCATTGGTGCCCAGGGAGTATGCAAATGCTGTGCAAAAGGCTGCGGACTTGATCAAAAAGGGATAAAAAGGCCGTGGTGTCAGAGTGGACTAGATGGGCAAAGTACGCAAAGTAGGTATTGGCATTGCGATTGTATTTGCGGCTTTTATCGCACTTGTGGCGATAAGCGCCGCGATGTATCCACCCACTACTGAACGGGCCATCGAGCCTGAGCGGGCCATCAAAATGGAGTCCGTACC
>RKRU01000204.1 GCA_007571225.1 Nitrosopumilaceae archaeon
ATTCTAATCAGGACATGGTGCATCAGATTCTGTAGTCCTCTAGTCGGATATGTACCTGCAAAGAACAGGTCTGGATCCGCATACTCGGCCGAGGCCCTATGTTCGGCTACGCTGCTGAGATCTGCAGCCAAGTCTGATTCGATAATGCCAGATCTTATGTCACTGCGTGGTGTGCATACATCAAAGACTGAAGGGAGGCTCACAACACCCGGACCCAAAGGCCACATTATAACTTTAATGGAATCAACAAGATGTATGGTATTTTAGTCATAATAAACCACAAAATGAAACAAATCGCACGTATGACTTCATCTGCCCAGTCTAGCACAAAAATAATTAGAAAAAAGGCCTCTTTAGTAGGGTAGGGGGGTTTTTCAGTTGTGCTTGAGGACATATAACTAGGTTGATAGATCCATATAAGAGGCATGTGAAGCCATACAACCACTCACAGACAAACTCTTAATTTGCGCATTCAATACGCCTTGACATGGAGATTACAGTAGAGCAGATGTACGATATAGAGAACAGGGGCCACAAAATGGGGTTCCTAAAAAAGTTCATGATGGAGAATGCTGGAGCTGCGGCAACTAGGCGCCTAGCAGAAGTTTATGGAGACCTAGAATCGGCCAGCGTACTGGTAATTGCCGGACTCGGAAACAACGGCGGGGACGGAATGGTAATGGCAAGACACCTTGCAGGACACGGGGCATCACCTGCAGTACACCTCTTGGGCAGCCCGAATGACATCAAAACCGATGAAAGTAGGTGGAACTGGAGTCTGCTTGAAAAGATGCCATCTGTATCCTTGGTGTCCGGCCCCGAATTCATGCCGCCTGCCAGTACACCCCACATCATGCTAGATGCAATTTTGGGTACGGGCATTACAGGCAGCATCAGAGAACCATACTCTTCTGCAATCAGATACATAAACGAGACTGATGCATTCAAGCTGGCAGTTGATGTGCCTTCTGGAATGGACCCGCAGACGGGGGATACTGCAAACATTTCAACTGCATGTGCCATGACAGTGACATTTCACAAAATGAAACAGGGAATACCAAGGCGCCCCGACCTGACTGGAAACGTATACGTAGAGAAGATAGGTATCCCCCCAGAAGCCGAGGAGGGAATACTGTGAGGGTCGAGCAGGTTCTAGTAGGACAGATGCAGAACTTTACGTATGTAGTGTGGGACGAGGAGACGCTTGAATCCATAATTATAGATCCATCATGGAACCTAGAGAGGCTCGATGCGATAATAGAGAGAAACGGCCTGAAGGTCATACATATTGTAAATACACACCACCACTTTGACCACACCACTGGAAACAGCGAGATGGCAAGGTCCACGGGTGGAACCATAGTACAGCACGAGGCATCAGAGCTGTACCACGACTTGGCATTGTGTGACGGCGACACTATTAGGTTTGGCGGATCCGAGTTGAAGATACTGCATACACCAGGACACTCAAAGGACAGCATCTGTCTTTTAGGGGATGGTAAGATCTTTACCGGCGACACGCTCTTTGTGGGTACGTGCGGACGCGTGGACCTACCCGGAGGAAGTTCAAGGGAGCTGTACAGCAGCATATTTGATGTGCTGGTCCATCTAGATGACGACATTGTGATGTACCCGGGACACGACTACGGGCCCTCCCCTACGTCCACCATGGGCCACGAAAAGAGAAACAATGTTGTTATGTCTCCTACAACGGAGGAATACTTTGTTCAGCGTATGGGATAGTAGCCGTACGCACAATCTTGACATGTACCGTGCCCGTACCTGCCATATGAGTCAGAGTAGAGGAATAAATTACGCACGGCAACTACCATAGGGTGCCTGCAGATGGAGTCAGAACTAAAAATATTAGGTAATGTAGAACGCGGCAGATCTTTTCTCAAGTCGGCCGACTCGGGCAGATTCCTGTTTGCCATGGTAATGTCGTATACTGCCACATGCGAGATACCAGGAATTACGATTGCAGGAAAGGATACAGAATCCTTCAAGTTTACACCGCCTGCAGATGCAGAATACATCCAATATGGCCACTGCAGAACCATAGACTGCATCCCCATGACACCAGATGGCAAGCCCACCCCTGCCATACTCACTAGGACCGCACTGGAATCAGCAGACATACCGCATGTGGCAATAAGTGCAGGCAGCATGATCAAGCCGGATATGCCATACATCGAAACCCGGCTTCCACATGGTGGCAACATCATGTACCAGGATGCAATGGATCTAGATGCAGTATACAAGGCAGTAGATTATGGCAGGATTGTGGGCAAAAACCTGGCCGCTGCCACCGACTGCCTAGTCATAGGAGAGAGTATACCAGGAGGGACCACTACTGCGATGGCCGTCCTGCACGGACTGAGAATTCCCGCAAGGGTCAGTTCCAGCATTCCAAGCAGTCCGGTGGCTCTAAAGGAGCACATAGTACGTACCGCGCTGGCGCGCATCGGATCAAGGTATATGATTTCACCCAGGAGTGGCAACAGTGTGGGTGCAACTGGTGGTGGTGGGGGCGACAGCAGGGACATCCATGGTAGGTATGCAGTCGATGGTGTGGGTGCAGTCGATGGTAGAGATGACGACAGTAGTAACAGCAACATGAATCGTACAGGCAGTAATGACAACAACATTACACACAAGGACAGCAACAGCAGCACCACCACACCAGACGCAACACATGACAACGCCCAAAGGAGTATCACACATAAGACGGCAAGCGACAAACATACATACGAAAAGGTATCCATACCCACAACACCAAACCACGCAAGATACGACCTGCCTCATACTCACAGCACGCAAGCAGCATCAGATCATACATACAATATCATAGC
>RKRU01000112.1 GCA_007571225.1 Nitrosopumilaceae archaeon
CCTCGGTAGTCTCTTCCGGCATCGTCTCAGTCATGGTTTCTTCGGTGGTCCCCTCGGTAGTCTCTTCTGGCATTGTTTCAGTCATGGTTTCTTCGGTGGTCTCCTCGGTAGTCTCTTCTGGCATTGTTTCAGTCATGGTTTCTTCGGTGGTCTCCTCGGTAGTCTCTTCTGGCATCGTTTCAGTCATGGTTTCTTCGGTGGTCTCTTCTGGCATCGTTTCAGTCATGGTTTCTTCGGTAGTCTCTTCTGGCATGGTCATTGGTAGACTTTCAACAACTGCGGGGGGGGCATTTTGTGTTGCATCTCCATACATAGCAACAGCTACGCCTATAGCTACAATCGCAATTGAAAAGCCGATTGCGGCTTTATCAATCATGGCCATAATATTTACTAATTAAACTGATGCTAAATAAACTTTAACCGTTCTGATCATGTATTACACAGCATCAACAAACAACATATGTCCCAACACGACAAGTAACCACAAATCTCTTCTTCCCCTCCCCCATACACACCACACCCATACCACAATACCACATTACAAGTAACGATTTACGTCTCTCATGCCTGAAATACCGATTCTAGACACAAATTTGGTAAACTGTTTATGCTGTTACCATCCCCTTACAAAACATGGATAGATTTCTACCGTGTCAATATTCTGAATTCCATATTGTCAAACTCCCCAAACCCCCTGATCTCTTCAAAACTCCGATCAAGAGTAATCAGGCCGTCGCAGCCTGTATTCTTTACCAGAAAAGCATGTACCATATCCACGGAACCCAGCACTTTGAACCTGCCAACTTTGGCATCTTTTGAACCCGGCCTGGTGCTTTTGCGGGAATGTGTTATCCTACCCCAAGTCTTTTGTAGAACTGCAAGAGCCGATTTCATGATCCTATCAAGTTCTACATGTCTACCAGATTCAAGCTTTACGTTTGGCAGTTGCAGCAATTCAAACATCATGCTGTGGTATGTCATTTCACTTTTGTCTAGGATGAAGTCCAGATGTTCCTTATCCGACAGGAATTCCACATTATGTTGTTCCCAACCCGCCTGCAGTCGTAGAACTGTAACTACCTCCATCAGAACCAGGGAAGAAACAACGCCCATGATCCTGCCGTCCCTGATTTCTTTCAATATTTTTGATGACAATCTGAACTGATCAGGTTCCTTTTCCTTGCCGACAGATATAGCCACCAAGATATTCGAGTCCAGATAATATTTTTTCAACGGCCTCGTACCTTCAATCTATTCACGGACCGTGTCTACAAGTCCGTAACAAATCGGCACGTCGATCTTCAACGGCCTCGCGCCTCTCGGATCATTTCTTCGGAGTCAAAGTGTTCGGCATCGATGTAGTCGGCAAAAATTCCTTGTATGCGTTCAAATGATTCTGGATCTAGATCAGGTGCCCTTTTCAGGCCTATGGACATGGCCAGCTCTTTCCGAAATTCCCCATCTCCGAGTACGTGTTGCTGTGCCGATATGTGTGACGGTATAATCCTTTCCGGCTTGTCTGATATGTCAGATTCAAAGTCAGGATACCCTAGACCTTCAGAGGCTTTGTTCACGTCGGTTTTGATTTTACTGTTGACGGTTAATTCCGGATAGCGTCGACATACATCGCTCAAGAGCTTTTCCAGTGGACAGTAGAAATATACAGACACAATCGTCTTTATCTTCTTTGATTCCAGCAGTCTATCTTGAACAAAGTCTTTGATACGTTCTTTTCCATGTCTGGTGGATGAATACCTGTTAACCCGGTGTCCAGATTCCATGACTGCTTCATATGATCGGACGTAGCCGTGCTTTTGCAGCTTTTCTAGGCTGGATGCAAGTCCCGGGCTGAATCCTCCAAAACGATCCGGCCTCCAGTCGTCAAAGAAGTTTTTGTCTGCGAGAATCTCACGACACGCCAAAAGTCCGATCTTCTGCAGCCTGATTCTTCCCTCCACGTATGGGGCCATGCCGATGATCGACAAGAGTCACCTGTCAGCAGTTTCCAGGCCGATATGACTCTGCATGTTTCCCTATACTTGTCTTGTTTTTAATTACTTGTCTTAATTCGGTGGAGATTGTGCAGGGCCGGGCCGAAAAGTTTGTTACATAATCCTGCCCGACATGGATTTGGTTACTGACTTGGCCAAGAAATGCTAGGTTGGAGCTACTTTACGCTGGACGTAAACAGCTGCCATTACAACATCTACATTTCAATACATGTGCTTTAGAAACAAAAATCAGCAAATTATCAGAACCAGATCCAGACAACATTTCCAATCTACATGAACAACCAAAATCAGGTTTAACTGTTTACATCCAGCGTAAACAATTTGTCAAATTTGTGCCTAGAATCGGTCATTTAGGTGTGGGGGGATGTAAACAGTTACAAAACCAGAATACATCAAACGGAGACACGACAAACGGAGACACGACAAACTGATAACTGCGGTTCTCAACTGTCAGGGATACAAAAAACCGGAGAGTCGGCGAGCAGCTCGCGTGCACATAATCATGCATCCAGTCCACATACCTAGACCCGGTTTGTAACGCTTTAATTGAACAGCAGGCGACTTTTGTCACGGCTGCTGGAAAATTTCTCATAGTGGGAGGAGGGGCGCGCGAGGCGGCCTTTGCACTAAACCTGTCGAGAGATACGCAGCTGTATGCAGTCATGAGTCACAAAAACCCGCTTATCGTAGACTGTGTAGAAAAGACTGGTGGTATATATGCAGTAGCCGACTCAGATGATCCCCACACCGTTCTGGATTTTGCCAAAAAATGCGGCATAGACTATGCATTTGTAAACGCGGATCAGCCGCTGGCAAACGGCGTAACGGACATTCTATTAAGCAGTGGTATCAGGGCCGTAGGCGGCACCCAGAGAGCCGCCAAGATAGAGTGGGACAAGGTATACTCAATTGAGATAATGAACCGCGTCTGTCCGCGATTCACCCCTTTTTACCGCATAGTCTCAGATGCATCCCAGCTTGAGGGTATGATTGCAGAGTTTGAATCACGCCGGCTTGACATTGTAGTAAAGCCGCAGGGCCTGACAGGTGGAAAGGGGGTAAAGGTGATGCCAGAGCATCTACCTGCGTACGGGGACTGTGCAGACTATGCAGCAAGCCTGCTGACAGCAGACCCCGGCGGAGCGGTACTGCTAGTAGAAAGACTAGACGGCATAGAGTTTACAATAATGGGAATCACCGACGGCGAGCACATGGTATTTGCGCCAGTCACATACGACTACCCATACAGATACGAGGGCGACTGTGGTCCTGGAACGGGCGGTATGGGATGCTTTGTCGACTCAGTGGACATCCCCTCGTTTATGACCCGGAGCGAACTTGACGACTGCCATGCCATAATGCAGGACATCATACACGACATGAGGTCCGCAGGAACACCCTTTGTGGGCGTACTTAACGGCGGCTTCTTTAAAACCGCCAGAGGGATAATGTTTATGGAGTTCAACAGTCGCTTTGGTGACCCCGAGGTCCTCAACATACTTCCCATACTCAGGACGCCCCTCTCCGACGTGATTGTACATATGTGGAACAAGACCATCTCAGATGATGTCATATCGTTTGCCAGATGTGCAAGCGTCGTCAAGTATTTGGTGGCACAAGAATACCCCAATCCAAGCCCCGAACCCATAGAGTTTGAGATCGATCACGACGCCATCGACGGCCTAGGCGTAACCGTATATCCGGCTTCATCCATACGCCTAGATGACAAAACCCATTACAGGACGCTCAAAAAGTCACGGGTAGTCGCTCTTGGCGCACTGGCCGACACTATAGAGGAGGCCTCATCCCAAGTAAACATGGCAATAGACTCCCACGTGAGAGGAAAACTTGAGTACAGAAAGGACATAGGCTCCAAGGAAAGCCTAGATGCGATTGAGAGCTGCGCACGAGCCATGACACGCAAACTATCATAGTCGTCAAGCGGCAAGGTCACTGCCAACAGCAGTTCGGACCACCCTATCCTCGGTTATGACAATGTCCATGCGGGCATCATGTTGTTCGGCAGGTATTCTCCTTACCAGTTGCTTTTCAAGCGCCAAAGCAACCCTGACTGCACCTGTAGATGCGGTCTGGGCGGCAGGACCGGCAGGACCGTCGTCACACCCCTCAAAAAACCGATCATAATATCCAAGCCCGTACCCCAGCCTAATGCCGTCAAGCGACACTGCAACGGACGGAACAAGTACCATGTCGAGACTCTCACATACGGCAGAATCCACAGGTGGCTCCATTATGTTGTAGGCGCCCCGGATCAGCTCGTCTGATGACCTGATCCGTCGAAACTCCATGGTCAGGCCGCCCGTCACGCGTGGCAGAAACAACCTCTTTCTCTTGTCACGCTCCAAAATACAGGTAATCATATCGTGCGTTGGTATCTCGCTTCCCACTGACCAGTAAAGGCCCACATCCGTGGCGCCTGCAAATTCATCACTGCGATAAACTCTCTCCGCTATCGCATCTGCTGCCAGCATAAGATAGTCAGCAGAGGTGCCGTCCCGCCGCTCCAGTATGAGTCGGCGGAGTTGGTTCTTTTCTGTCCTATAGTCTGACATTGTGTATGTCGGCTGCCGCCTTCACCGTATTGCTCAACAGCATCGTAACGGTCATCGGACCAACCCCTCCAGGAACGGGTGTGAGAAATGATGCCTTTTGTATCATATCGTTATATTGAGTGTCGCCTGTCAACTTTCCGTCAAGCCGCGTGATCGCCGCATCGATTACGGCACACCCCTCACGGATCATGTCAGACCTCAGTTCAAAAGAAGAACGGTTGCCCACTGCCGTAACTATAACATCAGCAAGCAAGCAGATACGGGCAATATCCTGTGTCTTGGAGTGACACGATATTACCGTGGCGTTCTTTTGAAGCAGCATGTGGTACAACGGTTTTCCTATCAGGTTGCTTCTGTTAATTACTACGACCGTCCTTCCGGCCAGATCAATCTTGTGGTATTCAAATATCGTCATTATCCCAAGCGGCGTACACGGTACCAGTCCGGGCTTTTGCATGGCAAGCAGTCCGATGTTCTGCGGGGTGAGGCCGTCGACATCTTTGCTAGCAGCTATACGCGAAGTCAGTTCAAATCCATTCAGATGGTCCGGTAGCGGAAGCTGGAGCAGTATACCGTGTACGAGTGCATCACTATTGAGCTTATCAATGACCTGTTCGAGATCCTGCTGCGTGACGTCCCCCCTGAACCTGTAATCCTCAGTAAGTATTCCCACATTGTCACAGGCCTTGTGCTTGTTTTTGACATAGGTAAGCGAGGACGGATCGTCGCCCACCAGAATCGTGGCAAGGCACGGTTCCACATCGTGTTCCCTCATCTTGTCTATACGCCTTTTGATTCCAAGTTTTATGGTATCTGCAATTTCGACACCATTGATTCGCGTACCTACCACACACAAAGTAGTTTTCGTATATATTTAATCGTGATCGTATTGCCGGCGGGAATTACATACATACAATCAAAAACGTACGATAGCCTAATTCTTCTGAGAATTTGATGGTGTAAAGATGTCACGGTATGATATGGATGGGGTTTGGAAACCATATTGCAGGCTTAATGACATGTACTCACTGGTTTTAGGTTGTTGCGCAGGACAGTTTTTGTGCGTCTCTTAGTTTGCAGGCAGTCTGTCGCGTAACTGTACGTCTGGCGTAAACAATTTGCCAAATTTGTGCCTAGAATCGGTCATTCTGGTGTGAGGGATGTAAAGGGTTACACTGGCAAGCATGATGTGACTTTACGTATATAATTCTCATTACGGATAATGGAATGTTTTTATTTATTTATGAACTGTATGCTTTGTTGGGTAGAAAGGAGCGTAAAGCAATAATTGAAAAAATTGAAACACATAGAAAGTCCAAAATCCTAGTATATTTTGTCGGCGACAGGCCTTGGTTTGAGGCTCAAATGGCCAGTGATGCAATTCGATGGATTTATGAACACCTGCGGGAGATGAATAACAACAAATGTGTGGGGGTAATAGATTTGTATCTTTATTCGCTGGGAGGTCATTTAAACACCCCGTGGCCAATCATAAATGTTTTGCGCGAATATTGTAGTGAACTTAATGTTTTAATCCCATTCAAGGCATTCAGTGCAGCTACCTTGACATCATTGGGTGCAGATACAATATTCATGGGCAGAAAAAGCGAATTGGGTCCAATAGATCCTCAGATAATACAGCAACGTAGCGGCCCTCCGGGAACAAGTCAAGTAATGAAACCAATGAGCACCGAAGATGTCTCATCATACATTTCATTCATCAAGGACAAAGTTGGAATAACTGATCAAAATGCACTTGCAAAACTTACCAAATCTCTGGCCGATACATTGTCACCTCCTACTCTGGGCGAAGTCAATCGCATTCATTCACATATTAGAGCAGTTGCACGAAAAATGCTATCCATGTCAAAACCTACGTTTTCTCCGTCCAAAATTCAAGAAATAACAGAATCACTTACGGAAAAAACGTTTGTTCACGGACATTCCATAGGGCGTTCGGAGGCAAAACAACTGGGTTTGCACATAAAAGACATGGACGAAACGTTGGAAAGGTTGTGTTGGGAACTTTACCTGCAATACGAGAATGATTTGAAACTCCATTCATTTAAGAATACCATTGCATATTTTGACAGCGACGATGATGACGAATACATAGAAAACAATGCAATACTATCGTGCATAGAATCTGTTTCAAAATGTCACTAATATTCTGGTCCGTTAAAACTTAAAAAAATTAGACAAATGCCGCCACAACTTCAATTGAACATCAACGTCACAATCCAGCCATCGGTAACCGATGATACCGTCGAATGCCAACCACAACAAATACTGAAACAGTTGCAACCAGCCTTGGTCGAACAGGTTAGAGATGTGGTTTCAACTGAATTAAAAAGGAAGATGCCGGTTATAGATATCGAGATCCGTAATGAAAGAATGATTTGGAAAGAACAGTCCTAGGGATTGAATCTTGCTGGATATGCTGATCTGTTGCCCAAGGATGTTGTTGTTGGAAACACGTATTCAATTTTGGATTCTTGTATAGGTTCAGATTTTGGGAAGGTTTCTACATATTGATAATTACCGGGGCCAGAAAACGTCAAATTTACATTGATTTTGATGTTGCCTGTCCATACACCATCATCCATAATTACCGTATTTGTCTAGCTGTTAAATAATCTTTGCATCAAGGTGGTGGGGAATTATATACATACATTCAAAAACGGGAAATTACATACATAAATTCACACCATGCCTGTCAGTGTAACCCTTTACATCCCCCACACCTGCATGACCGATTCAAACGTTACTTGTCAGTAAACTATTGGCACGAGCAAAATATGATCAGTATATTTAAATAATAACGCTCTTATGTTGAATTTTGTGGGCGGTTTGAACCATGCAGTGATGTGGACAACTGCAACGGATCAATAAGTGCAGAACCCCCGTATCTACAGACACTGAAAAATTGGAGCCACTCGCAGCAGTTGGAAAAAACCATAATGAAAGTTGCAGACAGGCTCGTCTGTGCATAGGCCAAGAAACGTTGTCAAGCCACACAAGATAAAACGCAGTGCGGCAGATACAGGCAGACCCAACTGCGTAGGGCAGAAAGCCCCCGATAAGGGTATATTGGACTGATCTTCAACCCGCCTTGATGTTTGTTGTAATGGCCGATGTCAGGGTAAGAAGTGGAGAGGAAGGAAGGTTTGAGGACTGGTTTACCGAGTCAAACGCGGTACTCTCAAAACTGCCGGGATTCATATCACGCCGGCTCTTCCGTTCGTCAGACGGGGGGCCCGCATACAGGATAGTAATAGAACACGAGAGTAAGAAGACCTTTGTTGCCATGCACAACAGTCCCGAACATGGACGAGTAGCCCCTGGGGGGATGTCCCTTTTAGACGCGGACCCGGCAAGGCGCACGTTTGTAGATGTTTCATAATACAGATGCGGTTTGCCCGCGGCAGCAAAACTCAGGTTAAAATCACGGGGATCCGCCCCAGACATAATTGAAAGCCCAAGTTAAGATGACCAAGAGGGGAATCGAGTGCGTGGTGGGCTCCAGACAGGTCCTGCTTGATCCCAAGGTTGTAGACAGTACCGGAATAAACTTTGTATCACACGCACACATGGATCATCTGCCAACCCGGAACGGCGGCGCCATACTTGCGTCTGACCACACGCGCGCAATTGCCGCCACGCGCGGATTCAAGCCCGACAGGTACGCCACTAGTGCTGAGGGCTTTGAGATGATAGACAGCGGGCACATACTGGGATCAAGGGGACTACTCTTTGATGACATATTCTACACCGGCGACATATGCACGCACAGCAGAGGGTTTTTGCAGGGTGCGCGGATCCCAAAGTGCAAGATACTCATTACCGAATGTACGTTTGGGCTGGACGAGTTTGTCTTTCCCGGTGTAAACGAGACTGTAAGGCGCGTCAACGGCCTGATCTCGGACCTGTACGGACGCGGACTTCCCGTCATTTTGATGGGATACCCCCTCGGCAAGGCCCAGACACTCACACGCCTGTTCAGACGCTGGATGCCGCTGTACTTTCACGACGCAGTAATGGAGATGAACACCCTGCATGCCAGTCTAGGAGTGGATCTTCCAAGTGGAATAGGACACACGGAGGCAGAATCGAAGGGCCTGTTAAGAAAGAAGCCGTGGGTGATGGTGGCCCCGCCCATGGCGGAGAAGACAAAGTTTGTGTGCGACATGAAGTCCAGATACGGCGCCATAACCATAGGGTTCAGCGGCTGGGCCAGATCCAAACGGTTTCCATATGCACGCAAGACCGACTACTCCATACCCATGAGCGACCACTGCGACTACAACGAGCTGATAGAGATGGTAAGGCGCTCGGGCGCCGAGCGCGTTTATACCACCCACGGATTCATAGAAGAGTTTGCCCAAACCCTCCGCGGCATGGGAATTGATGCCGAACCGCTGCAGGAGTCAAACGGTGGCAAGTAGCGTCAGTCCTCTCCATGGCCAGTTATGAGATCTGCGGTAGCAGGACGACATGTTTGGTCCGGCTGCTGCAATATCGACTTATCCACTAGATTCTCAAAATCAGCTGCGGGGTAGGCGCCGTCCCTGCGCTCAAGGTGTCGCAATATTGACTTATCCACTAGATTCTCAAAATCCCGCGCAGTATCAGGACGGCATGTTTAGTCCGGCTGTCGCAATCCAGTCAGACGGTAGTATTTTTGACTCCCGCATGCTGCATGCCGGCGCCCCCGCCCGTACCTATCACAACATGCCGGGTAAACGAGATGCACGTACAGTTTACAATCAGGCAGACCCCGTTGTTGCGCAGGTGATCATGTGAAAAATGCCCGCATCCTGGAGTCCTGCATATTCTCTTTTGTGACTCCTTTCGTACCACCGTCTGTGCTATCGAGTTTGCCGCCTCCTTGTCGTAGCCCTTTTTATCCATGTAGTAGTGGACTACCCTGTTGTAGATGGCGGCCGGGTTGAACTCCTTCTCAAGCATGTATTACATTCGTCACTATCATATTAAAGGACGGATCATGACGTGGACCCCATATTTTGGGACACTTTTGAGCCATTTTTTTCGTATAATTTGGACGCTCATTTATCAGTACCTCCGTTCTCTCGGTTCCATTGACT
>RKRU01000167.1 GCA_007571225.1 Nitrosopumilaceae archaeon
GTACAGTTGCCAACAGACTCTAATTCATAGTAGTTTAATACGCGCCCCGCACACCATGCGCATTGGTTAGCATTGCAGATGCCATAATGTGGTCCCTGAGGCGCAGCCAGAAGGATGTCATTAGAATGTACGAGGCCCTCTCGCCCCTGATGTGTGCAGCTACAGGCGGCACCATGCTGAACTTTGGATACTGGGACGACGACCACAATACACCCGTCTTGGCCCAGAACAACATGTGCCGCATAATATCCGAAATTGCTAGGCTTGAGGACTACAGTGACGACAACGACGGTAGCAGCAGCAGCAGCAGCAGCAACGACGACGACGGTAGCAGGATCGTACTTGATCTCGGAAGCGGACTGTCGGGGCCTGCCAGATACTGGCAGCACATGCACCCGAATCTGCGCATGCTGTGTATCAATACAAGCTACAGACAGCTCCTACATGCAGCGGCCAACTGTAGTCCCGCGGCCAAGCAACACATTACAATGGCCAACGCATCGGCCACCAGCATCCCACTCAGGGAAAACGCGCTCGACTGCATAATAGCCCTAGAGTCATCCCAGCACTTTAAGCCGTTTGAGTTATTTGTGTCTGAGTCCAGACGAATTCTGTCCGATTCGGGAGTCCTTGTACTGGCAGTGCCCGTGACGATATCCAAGCACGCGCAGACGACCAGACTTGGCATACTCAACTTTACATGGGCCTCTGAGCACTACACGTTAAACTACATACGTCGCTCACTATGCAGTGCTGGATTCTCCATCGACGTACAGGAGATGATCGGTAGCTCGGTGTACGTGCCCCTTGCAGACTATTACATTGCAAACCGCAGCCAGATAAAAAAGGCAATCAGCGGTCTAGGTTATCCATGGTATCTTGAACATGTACTAGCGGCATCCATGCGGCACATGCGCAGGGCAGCCAAATCGGGCACAATAGACTACGCCCTGCTGCGATGTAGCATACAAGAACGGTAAAAATTGACTTTTATAGGCAGTCTGCAGCCTGCCGCTAAGATACAACATGTTGGAACCACTACCAGCCGGATAATGACAGGCCTATAGTGTATATTGACATCACGCCCTAAGTTTTTAACGCAGCGATGTGTAAATATTGGTATGACTACAGATGATCCAGACCTAGAACTTTATTCGCATAGATGCAACAACCTGCTTGAGCAGGACGAGATACGGTTTGCAGGGATAATAGACGCCGACGGCAACCTGCTGACTGGCGGCTTTAAGAAGGGAATCATACCACACGAAAACGACGAGACGCGACTGCAGACATTCCTCAAGTTTGTATCAAAGGCATCAATCCGCACAGAACACGACAAGAGCCTAGGACCAATAAACTACTTGGCGGCAAGGCGAGACAAGGCCGTGCTCATAAGCTTTCCATTCCCGATAACGCGTGTGCTGCTTTTGGTCTCGGCCGAGCCCACTGCAAACATAGAGCGCCTAGCAGAAAAGGTTGTAAAGCTGTTTGCCTCCATATAGCGACGTCAGGTTTAAGAAACACTGTCCGCAAAAGCCGTGTTAATGGAGACCAAAAATATAAAAATTGGGGATCAGACCATCTTCTTTGCAGACTCACAGAACCTCGACTTTGTCGATGACGAGTCAGTTGATTTTATAATGACCAGTCCACCATACTGGAACCTCAAGGACTATGGCCACGAAAAACAGATAGGACGTGACGATTATGACACGTATCTAGAACAGTTAAACACCGTATGGGACGAGCTCTTCAGGGTGGCAAAGCCCGACGCAGTATTTGTCCTGAACGTCGGAAACAGGAGGCGCCAAAAGAGATACATTCCAATTGCATTTGACATATACTCTCAGATCAGGGGATGGCAGTTGTGGGATACCATAATATGGTACATACCCAATGCGCTACCGCAACCGTTTTCATACATTGAGAGGCTCTTTGACAACAAGTACGAGTTTCTACTGGTATTTACCAAGGACGGCGGCAATACCAACTATACGTTTCACAAGCCGAGGGTGCCAAGCAAGTATGGAAGGTACGACAACAGAGAAAAGAAGATGAACGAAAGGGGCAGGTGTCTAGGCAACATAATACGGATTCCAGCATACAGGCCGCCCAACATAAAGTCAAGAAACTATCATGCAGCCGCGTATCCAGACGAGCTTGTATCCCTGATGCTTGAAACTATGACTGACAGGGGCGATACTGTGCTAGATCCATTTCTTGGGTCCGGTACCACACTCAAGGTTGCCAAATCTATGGGCAGGCGTGGAATCGGTGTGGAGATCAACCCGGAATTTGAGGACGTGATATGCAAGAAGGTCCAAGAACCATTCAATGTTCCAGACTGGAGCACCCTGGACATAATCCACTCATCTAAAATGGATATTTGATAGTGTGAAACGGCCGTGTGTTGATATGGCAGCGTGCGGCCACGATCGTATGGGGCCGCGACACTATACTATACGGCACGTACTACATGTATGAAAAGAAGGATTGGAATGAGGATTTGCAGTCGTGTAATCTCAGATGATTGTGGTGATGGAGCGGACGGCTGCTGCTTACGCCACTACCATCACGCATGATCTCTATGTAAGTGGCTGAGCCGATGTGTCGGTCTATTAGTAGAGGCTGGCTCACCACTCGCAAATATTTGCTTGTGATTTACACCACCTCCCTATCAACGCAGTCTTCTGCTGCCAACCTTCATCGTATGAAAGAATAACTTGTCTCGGGATAGGATTCGTGCTTAGATGCTTTCAGCACTTAGCCTAAACGGCTTAGCTGCCCGGCCTGCCTTGTCAGACAACCGGTAGACCAGTGGCCACGCTGC
>RKRU01000159.1 GCA_007571225.1 Nitrosopumilaceae archaeon
CCAAATCTTTCTTCTCTATCACCAAATTCTTCTCCCTTATCACAGCGGCCATCACCTCCATCTTCGCCGTCAGCTCTGCCTTATCTTTGAGCAGTTCCAAAATAATTTTTTCTTTTTGATAAATCGATTCGGTTAATTGCGCGTTTTCATCATTGATGATCTTAATCATTTGATTTGCCATGTAATGTATTATCTGGATTTGTTTATCTATTATCAACTAAAAAAAATTTGACCGAATACATCAAATGACTTAACCTGTTACCAGTTACGCAACTTTGGTTATTCAGACCGTGTGGCAGGATGTGTACCTGCAGTCAGTCGGGATGTTAGTTCGGAGACTACGTTTTTAGCCGTTCTGGAATACTGTAGGCAATTCCAGTATGGCACAAACGGTATGTAGTTTGTGCGGCGTGTCTCTGTGTGCCTCGCATCCATACGCGGGATGAAACGACCGGCCTTGTCTAAAACGACCGGGTAGATTGACGGCGCAGGCCGGGCTCACTGCGGTCTATTAGATGTTAACCGTTTACGTTTAGCGTCAACAATTTGCCAAATTTGTCTCTAGAATCGGTTATTCATGCGTGGGAGAAGTAAAGGGTTACTTTGAACTTTTCGGTTCTAGATATGATGATGCCCGCACGCACCATTTTTAGGATATTTTCCGGTTCTCCTCATTCCGTACACGGGCTTTTAGAAGAAAACCATTAATTTGTGGGAACAACGCCCATCACTACATGCCTGCACCTGTAGTAGAGGAGATGCCCGAACAGGGCGAGATAGTGATTGCCACGGTAACCAAGATAATGGATCACGGCGCATACGTCTCCCTTGACGAGTACGATGGACTGCAGGGATTTCTACACATATCCGAGATCGCGCCTGGGTGGATACGGTCCATCACCAAGTTTGTCAAGAACGGAGAGAAGAAGGTACTGCTGGTCAAAAAAATAAACTCCAGACGCGGGGACATTGATCTGTCGCTAAAACAGATCTCAAAGGACCAGAAGAAGCAAAAGTTACGTGAGGTAAAAAAATTTGAAAAGGGCAATACGCTGCTACAGAGCGTAAAGGAGAAGGCCAGCCTGTTAGATGAGGAGATTGTAGCCCTTGAAGACAAGATATATGCCAAGTTTGACTCTGTCTATGACGCGTTTATAGAGGTGGGCAGGAGGGGGGATGTCCCAATCACCGACATGGGAATTACGGGTAGAACAGCCACCGTAATGCGAGAGGTAGCCTCAAAGATAAAACTACCATCAGTTGAGATTAGGGGAATTATGGAGGTTACAAGCAACCGATCCGATGGTGTCGAGGTTATAAAAAAGATATTGCTGGATGCCGTGCCTGATGTCAACAATAACAGCAGCAACAACAATAATGGCGCCGTGACAGAGAACATCAAGATAATGTATTTGGGTGCTCCAAAGTACAGATTGTCTATAGTGTCCGAGGACTTTAAGTCGGCAGAGAAGACGCTAAAGCCCATCATATCTAAAATCCAGTCGGATATAGAGAAGAAGAAGAGGGGCACGTTCAAGTTTACGCGGGAAGAGTCGAGAAAGACACGGGACGATTGAGATGAGATTTCTGCTGCGCCGGTGTACTGCATGCAGGCGTTACACGCTAAAGCCTGCCTGTCCCTTGTGCAGCGCAGAGACCGAGTCGGCGCATCCGGCAAAATACTCTCCTGATGACAAGTATGCCCGGTATCGGCTGGCCTCCCGGTATGATAATAGTAATGATGCTGCAGACTAGCATCTGATGCTATGTGCGTGGCCTACCAAGTTTTCTTACTGGCAGTAGTGCAGGACATACTGATATGGTCAAGTTGGTTGCAGATAATCATTCTGACTGCCAAACAAAGATCAGTCTGGGGAGTATCTTCCCCGCAGCTCCGCCTTTGCTAGTATGTGTGGCTTGATGACATTCTCCAAGTGGTTCTTTGTCGTGTATGCAGGCAGGTCCAAAACCGTATCGAGCGCATACAACGCAAAGATATAGACATGTTCTCCATCAGGAGGGGCAGGTCCGCCATATCCGGTACTGCCAAAGTCCGTGGTACCCTCGACGGCTTCCGTGGGGGGTACACTCCCCTCCTTGATTTGCGTGGTGCTGGTGGGCATGTTCCACACAAGCCAGTGTGACCATACCTTGCCTGCCGGTTTCATGGCATCAGGATCGTCCATAATCAATGCGAGGGATCTGGCTTTTTCAGGCATCTGTCCTGCAAACGAGAGCTGTGGACTAATATTCTTGTTCTTGTAGCCGTGTTTTTTGGGTATCTGGCCCCCATCTGCAAATGAGTTACTGGAAATTTTAATCTCTGCCACATGTGAATGAGGGACGATACAGGTTTAAGGTTTTCTGTGATGTTGTTGTTGTTGGTGGTGGTGGCGGTATATCACTAGATATTATGTATATTGATTATTTTTTCAAAAACTAATGCGGCCGTGTGGGTGTGATCCATTCGGATTCCATGGCGAGCATGCGCAGGACACGGTGCAGCGGCCGGCTGCACCCACAGGGCCGGGTTTTGTACTGCCCGGGTTTTAGTATCCGGGCGGCAATGCAAATTCTTCCTGTAGTACCGGCTCCCGGGGGTAGCCGTAAATCAGGTCTTTGGGGTTTTTGCGGCGCGCGCGTCGTCGAGTACGACCTTCCCGAGATTGTCGTCCTACAGCCTGTTCCGTTTGTACACGGTTACTGCAATCCCTAACTCAGCGTCTGGTTCGTCAGCAGTCCCGTTGTACGGGCCCCTGAATATGGTGTGGTGCTTTATTCTGGCATATCCATGCTCAACTGGTATCCACTGCGAGCTCTGTATTT
>RKRU01000158.1 GCA_007571225.1 Nitrosopumilaceae archaeon
TTTTACCAAAGTGGAGAGCTTTATGGCAGGATTGGATAAAGTCTTTACCGACTCACTGCTTGAGAGGGCAAGGACTGAGGGCGTCTCTGGTTCTGTAAGAAAGATCAGGGATCTGCAGACGCAGATAACCGAACAGGAGCGCGCCATAAAGACCGTAAGGGAACGATCCGAACTGATCAATACGCTGGCACGATCCCTGTGGGGCCTAGTCTCGCAGGGAATACTTGTCATAACCGACAATCGTGCAGAGCAGACACTTGCCTCCTGTGGGGCCGAACTGACAAGGGAGAAGGGGCTGTGGTTTGTCAAGATAGCAGACAAGCGGATAAAGATAGATGTGCAGGCCCCGATGCAGTCAATTGCGTCATCTCTGTTTGACGAGGCCAAACACCAAGCAGGGGCGGCGCCGTCCATAGAGCGGGCCATGGCAGATGCCCAACAGAGGCTTGATCGGCTGTTGTACAAGACCGAATCAGAACGCAGGCAGGCAGGAGACATTGCGACTGAGATACGCAAGAAGAGCTGGTTTGAGCGGTACAGGTGGTTTCGGACTTCTGACGGCTCGCTTGTCGTGGGGGGCAGGGATGCGGCCTCCAACTCTGCTGTGATACGAAAACAGATGTCCAATGACGATCTGGTGTTTCATGCAGAGATTCACGGGTCCCCGTTCTTCATACTAAAGGGCGTACGGAATCACTCCCCGTCGGACGTGACGATGAACGAGATTGCACATGCGACGGTCTGCTTTAGCAGGGCCTGGCGCGAGGGGATGCACGGCATGAGCGCGTACTGGGTGCATCCAGACCAAGTAAAAAAATCTGCACCGACGGGCCAGTTTCTACCAAAGGGCTCATTTACAGTCACCGGCAGGCGCAACTTTATCCGGGCGCAGACTCTCCGGCTGGCAGTAGGCATAGTGCCGCACAACGGTGACTATGTCCTAATCAGTGGCCCCCCAGAACCCATAACGGCAAATGCGGTATGCTATGCCATTGTAGAGCCGCACGGGCTGGTATTGGCCGAGGCAGCCAAGCGGATCAGGGCCGAATTTATGCAGATAGACGAGGCGACAACAAAAAAAATACACATAGACGAGTTTGTCCGCGCCCTTCCTGCGGGAAAGAGCCAAGTAAAGGAGGTGGGCAGCTGCCGTACGTGAGAATGCCGTACGTGAAAAGCTGCCATACATGAGCAACGTAATATGACCTGTGGCAGATACATAGAATTACGGATATGACGTGTGGGCTGCCACTACAGAGTCCAGCTCCGCTACGCCGACCCTTGACTGTTCCATACTATCCCTCATCCTGACCGTTACGGTGTTATCTTCCAGTGTTTGGTGGTCTATGGTTGCTGCTAGCGGAGCTCCCACCTCGTCAAGCCTTCTGTACCTCCTTCCAATCGCGCCTGAGTGATCCAAGAATGCGTCACACCTCCTCTTTATACTGTTGTGGATCTCGTCGGTCTTTTCGCGCAGGCCGTCCTTCTTTACAAGCGAGAGTATCCCTATGTGGACTGGTGCAAGGTATGGCTTGAGCGAGAGGACCGTCCTGTCGTGCTCCCCGTCGTGCCTGAGACTGTGTTCTAGTATGGTGTACAGACTCCTGTCTATTCCCATCGAGATCTCAAAGATGTGGGGCAGTACCTTCTCGTCGCCATCCATCACCTCAAACTTCTCCCCGCTTTTGGCGGCGTGGCCTGACAGGTCGTGGCCTGATCTGTAGTTGCAGGCCACAAGCTCCAGCCACCCCGTGGATGTCTCTACCTCAAAGTCAAACGCAACCTCGGCATAAAACGCCTTCTCCTTCTGGCCAAGCCTTCTAAACCTGCCCCTTGACATGTCTATTCCGGTCTTTTCATAGAACTCAGAGAGTAGTCCTAGATAGTATGCGACCAGCCTGTTTGGCACGAGTCCAGACTCTACTGCCCGGGCACACGTCACGTTCATGACACCCGAATCTTCTGTCGTCATCTGCAGGCGCAGCACTGTATCTGATATGGCAGCAAACCCCTCTACGAGATCAAGTCTTGCCGGATTGCAAAAGACCTCGATCTCGGCCTGGTAGAACTCCCTCAGACGCAGCAGTCCTTGGCGCGGCGCTATCTCGTTTCTGAAACTCTTGCCTATCTGCCCCACCCCCATGGGCAGTCTGCCTCTCATACTCTTGAATAGCCTTGGAAAGTCTACGAATATCGACTGGCATGTCTCTGGACGCAAGTATGCTTCTCTGCCTTCTGGACCTATGCCCACCTTGAACATCATGTTGAACCTCTCGGTGCTGGCAAATCCGCCCCCGCACTTGGGACACCTTATCTTCTCTGCATCAATTATCCTGTCAAACTCGGCGGGTTCTGCCGCCTCAGGTACTGTAATGCGGGCAGCCTCTTCTATGGCCTTGTCTGCTCTGACTGTAAGTCCGCATTTTTTGCATCTAGTTATGGGGTCAGCAAAGCTTGCAAGGTGTCCTGATGCTTCAAAGACCGATCCCGACATTATCTGAGAGCCGTCAATCTCCATCATGCCGTCTCGCCTGATCAGCTCTCTGCGCCATAGCTCCAGAAACTTGTTCTTAAACGAGACGCCTGACGGGCCGTACTCCCAGAAGCCGGCCTGCGCGTCGCCATACACCTCACAGCTTGGAAAGTAAAAGCCGCGCTCCAGTGCAAGCTTTACTACTGCGTCATAATCTGTCATTGCATATACTCCTCGCGTACAAGCTCCCTAACTCTTCTAATGTTTCCCATGTCGTCCCTTGCATCGTCGACTGGGGTCTCCAAGATGACCATTATGTCGTGCTCCTTGGCAAACCTAGCAGTCTCGCCTAGCCCCTCTTCGCCGATCTCGCCTAGGCCTATGTGGTAGTGCCGGTCAAGATTGCTCCCAATCCCCCCCTTTGCATCGTTGAGGTGTATGACCTTCAGCCTCCCTACTCCGATATGCCGGTCAAACTCTTCAAATACGGCCCTCACCTTGTCACGTGTCCTGAGGTCGTATCCTGCCGCAAACGCATGACACGTGTCAAAACACACCCCGAACCTCTCAGAGGGTTCTAGGCGCCCGAGCAGTGTGGCCAGCTGCTCCAGCTCCGAACCTATAGAGTTCTTCTGTCCTGCAGTATTCTCAAGCAGGATCATGACATTATTGTCGATTGCGGCCCCGGCACTCAACCCCTCTACCAGTCTGTCGATTCCAGCACTCTCGCCTGTTCCCAAGTGGCTGCCCAAGTGCGTGACCACATATGGAATGCCGAGTCGTCCGCAACGTTCGACCTCGTCTCTTAGCGTTCTTACCGACTTTGCAAAGCCGTCCTCCTTTGGAGAGGCCAGGTTGGGCAGATAAGGCATGTGTGCGCAGACAGCAGAGCTATCTATGTTGCTCTTCTCCAGCCTTGTCTTGTAGTCTGTTATGGTCTCCTCGTCTAGCTTCTTGGCTGCCCATCCGCGTGGGTTGCGCGTAAAGAGCTGAAACGCAGTGCATCCGCGCCCTACGGCATTATCCACCGCGTTGCTGATGGACCCCGATATGGAGACATGGCATCCAACCTTCACGGCCTTGGTCACATCAGTTGTAATTTAAACCCGCATTCCGGCCCATGTCAGAGGTTACTCTCCCTTTTGTAAGCACCTAGCAGCTGTTTGAGTCCCTCATGCCTGAATGACTAACATCATGCACAAATTCGGTAGCTTGCTTACGCCTAATCTTAATGGTTGTGGTTGTGGTGAGGGGGGGAGGAGGAGAGAGTGGAGGTAACCTGTAACGGCCCCGTCTCTAGGTGGTGGATTAGATGGTCGACACCCTGTTGCCCACACCAGAGTGGAGGTCCTGTAACGGCCCCGTCTCTAGGTGGTGGATTAGATGGTCGACACCCTGTTGCCCACACCAGAGTGGAGGTCCTGTAACGGCCCCGTCTCCGGGCGGGGCCCGTTTATTTATGCGGGATGCCAGTCCTGTATCATGCTACATGTGGGAAAGGACGAGAAGGCAAAGTATCCCTTTTTGCCCGAGGCGGGCAAGTTTTTGCAGGACCAAGGATTTTCACTGGCAGAGTTTGGAACCGATCCCGTCTTGAAGGTGATAGTGGACAAGGCCTATGAGAGGATCATGGCCGCGACGCGCGGCTCCGTATACAGATCGGCACTTGTGGGCGGTAAAGCTACAGGCGACCATACGCTGAATATGGAGATCTTTTCATTTTTGATTGCAATCGTACTGATAAAGCTGGCAAACCATAACACTTTGGTGCAGCGGTTTGCACTCAACGAGTCTAGGAGGGCAGAAGCGTTTCTTACAGGAGATCTCTCAGATACGCAGGACCGCTCTAGGTCGGATATGGCCCGCCGTATAATACACGACGTATCTGGAACCCAAGTTGTCCAGAGCAACCACAGGTATCTTATTCCTGTGGCAGACTATCTGATCCACTCAAAGTCGTTTCATGAGCGCGAATGGAAGCTGGTCAACAGGGAGGTGGATGGCGGCTACATAATACTGAAACCAGACAAGGCAGTCCGACTTGTCAGACACACGCTCGTCACATACATCACATCTCGGATAAACAAGTCGCCTGTACCGGAGATGATACCGGGCTTTGAGGTGATGGTGGCACAGCTTGTGGCAGAAGCGGAGCGACTGACCCCAAAGTACGTAGTTACCGGAGTCAACCCCCCGTGCGTAGAGCACGCTATAAAGGTGCTAGAGGGAGGAGAGAACCTCCCGCACTCGGGACGGTTCATGCTTGCTACCTTTCTCCTGTCGCGCGGCAAACCCATAGCGGAGATCGCCCCGCTCTTTCGAAACGCGCCCGACTACAACGAACGAATTACAATGTACCAGCTGAAGCATCTGGCAGGCGAAAAGACGGGCACCAAGTATATGTGTCCGTCGTGCAACAAGCTGCGCATCCAGGGCCTGTGCTTTGCAACTGAGGAGTGTGACGGGATTACAAACCCGCTACAGTTTGGAAGAAGGAGGATGGCTGCAGGCGATGTAGCAGCGCAGGAAGCCGCCGGAAGATGAGCGCCTTTGAAGGAGCGCGAGAACGAATTCCTAAAGTCTCTCTTCAAAAAGTATTATTTTGATTATATCGACAAGATACCGGTACCAGATGCGCTCTACGAGCGCGAGTTTGGATATCAAAAGTTTGACGGTGTGGGCGCGATGATACGCCACATCCAGATCGCCGATGCGGGCGAGTTCAAGGCGTTTCTCATGGGCAATGCGCCATCTGATGTATACTGTTCAAACGGCTACTACTCGTTTCCGGCACTGCCCCTAAAAGAGAAGGACTGGCAGGGTGCGGACCTGATCTTTGATATTGACGCCAAGGACCTTGAACTGCCATGCCGTAAAAAGCACGTACTTGGCGTGTGCGAGCCGTGCTGCCGCAGCATGACTGGCAACCCCGATGGTACTACTACTGCTGCCGTATGTGATGGATGCGGCGGCTCTGAAAGCAAGATGCGCAAAAAGTCACTTCCCTGCAAGCCCTGCATGCAGGCGGCCAAGAAGCAGGTGAGGGGGCTAGTCGACATACTCTGCAGGGATCTAGGTGTATCTCCAGGCGAGATCAAAACATACTTTTCTGGAAACGAGGGTTTTCACCTGCATGTGGCGCACGACGCGTTTCGCGTGTTAGGGAGGCAGGAGCGTTCTGATCTGGCCGACTATATCATGCTCAAGGGGCTGGTTCCAGAGACTATGGGCATGAGCAAGATAAGGCCGGATAAGAACGGGTTTGCGGATCTGCACGAGGGCGGCTGGAGGGGGAGGTTTGCCAAGGCTGCATTTGGCTCCAAGACCAAACGGGCCTCCATAATATCGGGACTCGTAAAGTCGCCGGATGCCGGATATGTGGAGTTCCAGAAGATGATGGACGATGCTGCTGCCAGAATCGGCATACAGATAGATCCCGGCGTTTCTATGGATGTGCACAGGATATTCCGCATGCCGTTTACGCTCAACAGCAAGAGCGGAATGCAAAAAGCGCCGTGTCCAGATGTGGATGCGTTTGATCCATACACCGCAGCAGTCGTGCTAGACAGTGACAGCGTAGCGCATGTCGTGGCCGACTGCCCGGTAAGATTTGGCCTAGGAGGACGCAGGTTTGGACCGTACAAGGCAGAGACAGTAGAGCTGCCTGCGTATGCAGCAGCATACATGATATGCAAGGGGTTTGCTCGGATGGCCTAAAGACCGTCTGCTGTCTGATACGCTACCTGACCCCACCGCCCTGCTACTACTACTACTACCTGACCCCACCACCCTCCTACCTGTCTGCCCGCGGTGGATTCATGCCCGAACATCTGCCCGCGTGCGGGATGTCGTACATACGCACAAAAAATTACAGGTTACCATCCTCCCCCCCACGTACTGATTAGGTTAGGCGTAAGCAATGGCAGAATCTGTGTTTAGGATCAGTCATTTGGACATGTGGGACTTGGACAACGTCTAGGGGCTTATACAAGGGGTAACCTATCACCACAAAAATCCAATAACACATTAATTTACCAAACCATAAGAAAGTTTAGTTTTGTTCAGCGCTACTACAGACAAGCAGGCTCCTCCACCTGACACTGCCAAGTACATGCGCATCATAATTATCGCAATACTTGCGGCCGCGACGCTGATTATAGTGGGAAGTCATGGCGTTGCGCTCTTGATGAACTTTTCAGAGTTTGACGACCAGTTTACAAAGCCACTCTTTTACATGTTGCTCTCGTCGGTCATACTCTCCTCTGTTGCGCTCGTGCGTGTCAACGTGGTGCGCCGTTCCTCGATATTCTGGTATGGAATAAAGACGTTCATCACATTTCTTGCGCGCGGCCCGTCGCGCATGCCCAACCAAGAACCGATATCTGAGAGCCTGCAGAGCTTTGCAGAGTACAAGCTGACCCCGCCGCAGTTTGTCGTATGGCAGATAACAAAGGTGCTTCTGTTTGGCGCCTTCTTTACCAGCATAATGTTTGGCTTTGCCGCAGCAGCATTCTTTGACGGCAACACCCTTGGAGTCGAACATCTACCGATGCTCTTTACGCTTCCGTTTGTGACGCCTGCTGAGGATCCTGCATATGCAGTCGAGAGGGTGGTGCCGATGATACCTGCCCTAGTCATGCTGATACCACCGATATTGTCCGCCATCGGCCTGCGCCTTGTACTGTACGTGGGCCTGCACCGAGTCATAGACATAATCACATCCGTCGTAAGGGATACTGACGGTGGCAAGCCCCGATACCTCAACTACGTCTCTACACTGGAGGGACTGGCAGGAGTGGCGGTAATATGGACGGGCTTTAACATGTTCTTTGCAGAACACATAGACTACAACACTCGTTATGAGATCGGCGGCGTACTGATAATCGGCTTTGCACTGATCGCGTTTTCAGCAGTAGACAGGATAAGGGCTAGGGTGCTTACGCACATGTTCAAGAGGGACGTGTACATCCGGTTCTTTACCATACTTGCAATATCAATGGCGCTCCTGATCTTTGTCGTGGTAAACGATACCATAGCAGATGCCAGAAAGATAGAGTATCTGGGGCCATATACGGCCCAGCAGATCGGCGTAAATCGGCATATCGGGGAGCTTGATGCCATACGGGAGAACACACATGATGTGCATCTGCCGGCCGTATCACCAAACGAGATAGACGGATACATCAGACACAACACCGACGTATTAGATGTCATCCGCGTATGGGACTGGGAGGCGGCCTTTGCCAAGCTGAAACCAGAGATCGGCCTCATCCCGTATGTGGACTTTGAGGACAACGACATACTCCGATTTAATGATACACTGTACTGGACTGCCTCCATGAAGCCCGTCCTGCCCGAGTCGGTGAGCACCGACAACCGGTGGTACAACGAGCACCTAGTGTATACGCATGTTCCAGACGGCTTTCTAACTCTGGATGCTACAGGCGGCCAGATAGTGGACAGCAACCAGTTCTTCCAGCAGCGCGAGATATACTACGGTGAGGGGGGATTGTTTGACCGACTGGAATGGTCCGGTTACCCCACCTCGCGCGGCACCACTAGCGCCGAGCTTGGAGGCGTGCAGTACTCTGGACTGGGTGGTCTTGACTTGGCACCCCCACTGAGCTGGATATTTGAGCCCAACTTTTTACTACAGTTTCCGGCCGAGTCCGTACATGTAATGCGGTACAAGGACGTAAACCAGCGCATGGAGACGTTATATCCATACTTTCTGTATGATCCCTTCGGCAAGAAGCTCGACTCTCTGCCCGTCACCGACGGTACCAGCTCTTACTGGCTGGTCCCACTTATAATAGGATTCAAGACGGACAACGTGCCGTGGTCCATGGGCAATGACTACCTGCGCCTAGTCGGCTATGCGCTAGTCGACTCCTACAACGGCGACATCCAGCTACTAAAGACCGGGGATGACTTCTTTACGGAGATCTTCGAGGCCCAGTACGCCGAACGCTTCAGTCCGATGCCCGACTGGTTGGAGGAGCAGATCAGGTATCCTGCGGAACTCTTTAACTGGAAGACTAGCATGTACAACATATACCACGTGACCGACGTGGAGACGTTCATACAAGCAAACGAATTTTATGAGATTCCAAGGGGGCTGGATACGTACTATGTGGAGGCAAAGCCGCCCGGCTTCAACCAGACGGAGTTTTTGGGACTATTGTCCCTTGAACTGCGCGGCTCCCAAGGTAAGAACCTTGCAGGATTTATAGTAGTGGAGAACGATCTCTCCCGCTTGGGACAGATGCAGTTCTATGAAGTCCCACTTAATGCTACTACTAAGCTGATAGGGCCCACCGCGGTCGAGGAGGCGCTTGACCGTGATCCAGAGTATGCCCAACTAAAGACGCTCTTGCGCAACCCGCGCGTAGGCGACAACATACTGTACAGGGTAGGGGAGCATGACGTTTACTTTATACCGGTGTATACTGCCGGCGCGGGCGGCGTGGTTGCACAACTAGGAACCATAGCTGCCGTGGGCGCCGCATTCAACGGCGAGTACTTTGTGGGTCTTGGTGACACGCAGGAGGAGGCGTTTTCGGCATACCTGAGCAAAGTCTCTGGCATAGCGCCTACGGCCGTTGACGGCACGGAAGGATTTGTCAATCTTGAGCGCGAGGACCGGATACAGATCGTGCGGCAGCTCTTTGTAGATCATGATCTCGTGATAGACGAGCCGACTATGCTCTCAGTACCACTGTCGTTTAACGAGGCGGAGATCTTCTTCTTCTCGGATCGCGACCGCGAGGAGACCGAGGAGGCGCTGCAGCAGTTCATAGACGACTTTGTCGTGCCCCGGAGCGAGCGCGTGCTGGTGTGGGAGGATGAAGAAGAGAATCGGATCAACATCGGGACGATCATCACAAAGGACGACATACTGGAGCTGCACTACGTCTCAGTAGAGGTAGGCAGCTAGCCGGTTGCCATCATCATCTATACTATTGGTGGTGGACAACGGCTCGTCGTATACAGATGACCTGATGGATCTGCTGCTACAAGACGAGCCGAACGTGCGGACTCGGAGGATGACGGCCCCAGAGATATCACTTGACGCCCTAGACGAGTATGGCGCCTTTATCCTGTCTGGCAGGAAGCAAAACAGCCGCCTTGTAAACGCCGTAAACTCCAAGATAGTGCACCATGCTGCAAGGACTGGTA
>RKRU01000022.1 GCA_007571225.1 Nitrosopumilaceae archaeon
ATCGAGTCGGGGCCCATCATACTTGCACGTGATGCAAACCGTTCTACCGTGCCACTCTCGGCCTTGGGAAGGCAGCCGGCCACTATGAGGGGCGTCTTGGATGACTCGAGGCTTTTTATCCTGTGAATCATCCTGTTTGCAGTGGCATCCTTGACTGAGCACGTCACTACCACGTTGAGGTCGGCCTCAGACGAGTCGTCTACTAGTGTGTGTCCGCCATTTTGGACCATTCCAGATATCATCTCCGAATCTGCAAAGCTTGCAGAGCAGCCGTATGCCTCCACAAATACTCGTGCCATCTGCAATCACTTGAAGAGGGCGTCAAGCTCGCGCTCAGAAACCATTCCCTTTGATATAGCAAGTTCCCTTATGGTCTTGTTTGTCTTAAGCGACTCCTTGAAGAGATCGGCCGCCTTGAGATAACCTATCTTGGGCGCCAGCAGCGTAACTATAACCGGGCTGTTCTCTATGTCTTGTTGTAGTCTCTTCTCGTTGGCGGTAAGACCCTCTATCAGGTTTGCAGCAAACACGGGTACAAAATTTCTGATCATGTCAGTTGAGTCCAATACAGCCTTTAGCATACCTGGCAGCATGACGTTGAGCTCAAACTGGCCTGCTTGGGCCGCATATGCTACTGTCGTATCATTCCCAATTATTCCAAAGCATACCATATTCATGCACTCTGCAAGCGACGGATTCACCTTGCCTGGCATTATCGACGATCCAGCATGCACTGCCGGTATGCCGATCTCAGAGATGCCTGCTACGGGGCCTGACGCCATCAGCCTGATGTCATTTGCCAGTCTTCCCACCTCTAGTGCTACATTGCGCAGTGCTGCCGAGGTGGATGCTACTGCGGCCCTGCTCTGCAGGCCGTACTGCATGTTTTTTTCGGGCGTTAGCGGAAGGCCTGATATTCGGGCAAGCTCCTCCACTGCAATCTCTCTGTATTCTTTTGGCGTATTGGCCCCTGTTCCCACGGCCGTGCCTCCTAGCGCCACTGACTGTAGGGCCTTCTTCCCAGAGGCCAGGTTTGCAGTGGCATTTGAGACTGCCTCTGCGTATGCGGCAAACTCGCCTCCTAGCGTAACGGGAAGGGCATCCATGAGGTGTGTTCTTCCAATCTTTTTAAATCCTGAAAATTCATCAGACTTTGACCTCAGGGCCTCTATGAGAATATGTAGCGCCGGGACCGCCTCACCGAGGCCCATCAGTATCGACATGTGCATGGCAGTCGGGTATGTGTCGTTGCTTGATTGTGACATATTGACATGGTCGTTTGGATGCAGGTGTTCGTACTCCCCCTTCTTTCTTTTGAGTATCTCGAGCGCCACGTTTGCAATCACCTCGTTTGTATTCATGTTAAATGCGGTTCCAGCGCCAGAGTTTATCATGTCGACTACGAACTGTTCTCTGTGCTTACCCTCGTCCAATATTGTATCACATGCCTCTATTATGGCCCCGCCGCGCTCTGCGTCTATGGCATCTGTCTTTATGTTGGCTACGGCAGCCGAGCGCTTTATCATTACAAACGATCTGATCAGGTGTTCATGCGCTCTGCGGCCCGTAACGTTGTACTGCTTTACAGCCCTGCCAGTAAAGGCTCCATAGTATGCGTCGGCAGGTATCTCCACCTCTCCAAGGGAGTCCAGGTCAAGCCTGTACTTCATGCCCTTGTGCATCTGCCCTCTATATTCAAGTCTTTTGTTACATCGATTTTGTCCCGAGTCCGTCTTTGGAGTCTATTGTATGAGGTCGTCTGGGACTTGAGAGTAAGGGTGGTGGTGGGTGGGGGGTGTGCGTGTTTACACTGCCGTGCTGCAGTTTACAGACTGCAGGATTCTTGCTGCTAGAACCTAGGTATACCAATAATCGGGGGCCGCATCAATTACGGATGTCTACTGTCAGCACCGAGGTATCTAGCATGTACTGTATCAGCGTTACAAACTCCCCGTCTGATATTAGGCCGTCAGACCACCATAACGTGACGTCCTTGAGCCATGCTGGTACGTCGGGCCTGTCTTCATCATAACTGCGTATGGCATTACTGTAGTCTGGTGGCATGTCTATAATTCCTATGTTGGCCATTCCCCTTACGATCGTGGCAAACCCGGTATCGCCGCCGTCGTTTGCAGTCCCTACAGCCCATGCCGCCGCCTTTGCCTTGATGCTCCCGGGTACAGACGAGGGCGGCTTTGTCTCCACGTAAAAGGAGAGCTCCCCCACCTCTGCATCGTCGTAGCGGAGCACAATCTCATAATGGCCCGGTAGCGCCCTACCGCCCTCCAACGTCAAAAGCGAGTTGTATCTGCCGTGCCTGTCCACTGCAAGATCAAACTCTTGTACGGTGTCTTCTGGGTGTGTCAGTGTGACGGTCACCGTGGGCGCGTCTGTATCATAATACAATCCGACATCCCCTGAAAGCGTCATGTTGCCTTTTTGCCCGTCACCGTAAAGTGTGATCCGTTCTGGCTTGAGTTCCGCAGACGGACTGCCCGTTTCAGTGCCGTCTGCCGCTGCAGGTTCCGGCTGTATGGTTGTTGCGCCGCTGTTGCTGACTGTCGCATCCATCGTTGCCTGCAGGTTCTTCTCTGCTGGTGATATGTGGCCCGTACTGCCTGCCTGCGTGTGTACGCCTCCAGAACGCAATAGACTATACGTGGATGGGTTGCCTGATGCGTCCCGCGCATCATGATATATGATGTCCATGCTGCCGCCTGCCGTAGAGATGAGTCTGGAGCCGGACTTGTCACATATCCATGTGGGCATCTTGAACACCCCCTCAAATACTCCCGTGGCCTTGCCTGTCTCTACTAGCGCAAACCCAGTTGCTGCCAGGCCGCCGTGCTCCGTGCCGTCTATGGTACAGCGCTTGTACCTTATATCCTTGAACTTTATCTCAAGCAGGGTGGCATAACTATTCCCTACAGTGTCTACCCCTGGCAGGCCGGGATCGTTTATCACGTGGTATGTCTCTATGGTGTCAAAGGATGTGTTGAGGTCGGGATCATTTAGGACTACAGTTATGGGCGCCCCGAACCTAAGGGGTTTTGATGTGGATGAGAACGATACAGAGCCGCTCTGTGTCGTAATGTCTGTCTTTGAGGATTGGGGGACGACAAGTCCTACTTTTGCGAGATCCGAGTATGTTATGGTGATGCCATCCTTGCCGTCCATACTTCCAAATACGATGAACTTGACATCACTGCCCGTGGCTGTAATCTCACCTATAAAGTCTGGATCAAGTATGGTCAGCTGGTTTGCCACTGCAAACTCAAGCGTCCCGTCGAAACTACCAGAGTCCCTTGAGGTCTCCTCAAGCTCCAGCCTGTATATGGCGTTGTTGACAAGTACGCCAGAATCTCTTACGCCAAACGAGAATATGTCGAGCGCTATCGGATGCACACTGCCTGCGTGACTTTCTCTTGGTATGGTCATCTTGCTGCCCGTGGGGCCCAGATCGACTACCATGTGGATCCTAGTGCTGCCTGGGTACAATGACGACATCTCGTGTATCTTGTTTGTGGCGTCGGGCCTGATCTGTGCCAGTGGCGACGATCCTATCCCGCCGCGCTCCACTACAGTTACATAGTTAGAGTCTGCAGGCCTGCCAAAATACAGCCTTATCTCGGCATTGTCAATGTCATCTGCACCTAGGCCGCGCTGGATTGAGCGCAGGTCCGCATTTATCCAGTTGGTGCCGTGACTGCTTGGCGGGGACCCGCCTACAAGCACGTCTCTTAGCGCGCCGGCTGTAAATCCCGTGTCAAGGGACAGCATCTCGTATGCGGCCTGCCGTTGGGCACCTGCAGTATGCAGGTGTAGCCTAGCGGAGTTCGGATCGGGCACGCTTGATGGTATGTGAATGCCGTTCTCAAACGTTTCACTGTGCGGATAGAACACCACATCTGATGCTCCGGACATTGTAAGGGGGGAGCCTATGCGCATGGTTGGTATGACAGATGACCCAGTAGACACACTCAGATCGTCTGGGATGTTGGGATCTGTATTCTGATCTTGATCGTTTAGCGTTATTGGTATGCGCACTCCAGACCTCCACTCATCTGTACCGTCTACTGTAAGGCTGGGAACATTCAGTGAAAAGGACGCGGTAAAGGAGCCGGTCAGTACAGACAGTGATCTGTCGTTGTAGGTGACCGTTCCGGCAGTACCGCGGCTTGCCCCGGGCGCAATCTGTACAGTTGAGCTCTTTGCCGAGTCGACGCTCTCAAAGATGCCTGAGTTGGGCCTGTTCTCTACTACTGTTATTATGTCGCCGAATCTGTTGAGTCCGTCTGAGACGTACTGCACGGGCTGATCCCTGTTGGGCTTTAGCATCAGCACGCCGTTCTGTTCTATCTCGACGTATCCGTTGTCGTCAAATCCAAGCCTGTCAAGGTGCGGGTACATGTCGACTAGCCCGGGCCCGCCGTCTGCTGAGCTCCTGCCACCGTCGTGAAAGGCCTGGTAGAAGACCGTGGGAGCTCCTTTTGCAGTACCAAACGTCCAAGAGTCCTCGTCAGTCGGGTCTTGGTTCAGCTGCATGTCGTGTATGTACATGACGACCTCGGCGCCTGCAGGATAGGGATCTTCGCGGTCCACCCCGTGACTGACATACTGCATGTTGTTGTAGTTTAGATCTACGTACTGAGGTCCTCCCGCGCGTTCATACTGCACCCGGACGTTGCCGGAGAATGAGAAGAGCTGTATGATGGGCCAAGCGTTCTCGTCTAGGCTTATCTGCCCTGAGGCCATGTCGCCATTGCGGTTGATCGAGGGCGGTGATCTCAGTACGTTGTTGATCTCAGGCGACGGGGCTATGCTGCCTGTACACTCGGAGAGCGGGGTCCTGCCGTTTGTAAATCCTGTCAGCCCTCCATCTCTTGGAACCGCTATGCCGTTAGAGTCAGAAAAGGATGCGCCCAGTACGTCTGCCTGGGTAGACGAGTCGCAGAACACGCCAAAGTCGAGGCCCTCTCCTGGAACGCCTGCATCTAGGGATATCTGGTCTGCGGTTCTGGCTGCACCTACTTCTGCAAAGTATCCGTACCAGTATCCGTTTCTGGCTTGGGCCATGCGCAGCGTCTCGCCATTTATGGTTACGGTAGGCTCGCCGGCCCCGCCGTCAGTATCGCGTATGTTTGGCTCGACGACCATGACCTCTATTACCATCGACCCTGCAAAGCTGTTTTCGAATGCGGGGTTCTCTGCTGAAACATACAGATTGTCGTTGCTTTGTATGGCGTGTGCGGCAGATGGTGCTGTTATTATTATTATTATTGTGATGACTGCTAGTATGGCAGCTGCTGTTGCAAGGGCAGCATACGGGAGCTGGATCTGCAATCTCATGTTGTTGTGGTCATACGGACATAAGAAATAATCTTATCGTCGGCCTGCCGATCTGGCCAGCAGTCTGACCTGCCGATCTGGCAGAACCTCCAGAACTGGGTGTATGCTTGTCGCGGCCGTGTGGTGGAAGTAGTGGTGATGGTGGTAGTGGTGTGGTAGTGATTGTAGCTTCTAAGGGAGGACGGGCAGCATACGGACGCAGAAGTGTAGTAGTGGTAGTGGTGTGGTAGTGATTGTAGCAGTGACGGTAAGTGGCAGTGGCGGCGGTAACAGTGGTGATAGTTGCAGTAGTGGCAGTTGCGGCGGTGATGATAGTGATAGTGATTCAGGTAGTCGCTGCGCACTTGGTGTCCAAAACCGAGTGGCAGTTGCGGCGGTGATGATAGTGATAGTGACGGTGGTGATAGTGGCAATGATGTGGCAATGATGTGGTAGTGATAGTAGCAGTGATGGCGGCAGTGATGGCGGCAGTGATGGCGGCAATGGAAATACGGGCAAAAAAGATTAACGACTGATGTGACAACATGTGGAATGAGCCACGGCAAAAAGGATGCCGGACGGGGCCGTTCAACAGGCCTTACGCGCACCAAGACGCTGTACATGTCACTGTGCGCCATATTCTCTGCATTTGTAGTGGAGATGTCGCTTGGTGTGATATCCAACAGCCTAGCGCTGATGACTGATGGCATACATGCCCTGCTTGACTGTGTAGTGACGGCCGTGCTGCTGATTGCAGCGAAAATGGCCGTCAAGCCGCCTGATGCCGAGCATACTTACGGACACGGCAAGATGGAGTCGCTTGGCGGCATGATGGGTGGCATCGCGATTCTGATAATAGCATGCTTCTTCATATACGAGTCGCTGCACCGGATGCAGTCCCCCCCGCCTGCCGTGCTGCCTGGAATGCTGGCAATCGCGGGGGGCCTATACGCAATCGGAATCGACATATTCAGAATCATAATACTCCAAAGGAGCCTCAAACAGTCGTCACCGTCACCATCAAAAGACCGCGGCTTCACCGAAGGCGGCTACGACGGCATCGGGGGCGGAACTACAGTAAGGGCCGATCTTTACCATGCCATAATGGATCTGGGCTCGACTTCTGTGGCCATAATAGGAATAGCGTTTGCATATGTGGGCGCCTACCAAGGTGACTTTGTTGCAGCCTTGGTGCTAGGTGGACTTCTTGCGGTACTCAGCATCCGGCTTGTATACAGGACCGCACTAGACCTTACTGACATAATATCGCCCAGCTTGGTTCTGTACGTGCGAAAGATCACGAACTCTACTGACGGCGTGGTACGGACCGGCCCTATACTGATGCGCAGGGCAGGCGATACGATCTTTGCTGACATTACAATATCACTGCGCGGGGATACGAGCTTTGAGCGCGCGCACGAGATTAGCGCCAATGTGGAACAGAACATAGCAGACAGGGTTCCCGGATCCGAGGTGACTGTACACTTTGAGCCCGACTGGAGCGGCGTCCCGTTCAATACCAGAATTCTTGATCTGGCAAGGACTGTCAAGGGTGTGAGGGGGGCGCACAACGTCAACACGCACAACATGAGGGGAAAGGTGTATGCCGACTTGCATGTCATGGTCGACAGGAAGATGGATCTGACATCGGCCCACGCAATATCTGAGACCATAGAAAAGGAGATCAAGCGACAGATGCCTGAAATTGAGCATACTACCATACACCTAGAGCCGTTTGTGGAGGTACCAGAGAATTTTGATCTTGAGGACCGCATGTTAAACAAGCGGATTCGGATGATTCTAGACAGATACCCGCAGGTCAGGAGTACGGGAAGGATAGTGTCGCTCATTTTTGAGGACTCTTTTAAGATCGAGATCGATTGCTCCTTTGACGGCAGCCTCTCAATAGAGACGGTTCACGGCCTGATATCTGAAATAGAGCGGACGATAAGCCTTGATCTGGACAACGCGGTAATTACAATACACCCAGAACCGGCCGTGTAGGTAGAGGCGGCCTGCCGGGGTCCGAGACACATATGATTCTGTATGTGTGTTGCTCCGTGCGTGCTGCTGCACAATCATAGTTATCAGCATCAGCATCATCATCATACCAGTACGCTTGTCAAATACATTACAAGCATGCCCGCTGCAATGCCCGTCACAAACGGGGCTCCGGCCAGGCCGCCGTTCTCCCTGCCTATCTGCCGCACCAGTACGAACATCACCTGGAATATCGCCCCGGCCCCCACGCCGAGGAATATTATCGATGCAAACGGCGAGTATGCAAAGCCCCCCATCCAGCCACCTAGTATGGCGGGCGCCCCCGCCACCATTCCGAGCGCCGCAATCTTCCATATTATGACGCGCCCGTGCGAGAGCGGCGCGGCTATTGCAACCCCCTCTGTAATGTTGTGTAGCGCAAAGCCTACGATCAGAAACGTACTGAATGCCACAGAACCAAGCCCTACTGCGGCCCCTATTGCCAGCCCCTCGCCAAAGTTGTGCAGGCCTATCCCTACTGCGATCATCAGCGATATAGCCATCGGTCTTCCAAGTCTTGAGATGACACTTGGAGTCGACGCACCGGCACCCTTCTCTGTGAGATTCTCCCCCACATAGTACAGGCCCAGAAACGAGAGTACGATTGCTGTGGCCAGCATCATAAGTCCGTTGAAGCTGCTTGCCAAGTTCTCATTTGATATGTCTACTGCCTCCTCCATGGAGTCAAGTGCTAGAAACAACAGCAGTCCGATGGTAATGGCCAGAAAGAAGACGTATACATGCCTCCTCATGCGGCGTATGAACGGCAGCCAGAGCAGTCCTATCATAACTGGTATTATGCCTACATACGTGCCGATTATGGCAAAGAATACCACCATGTCTGCAGACGGCACTAGGGCAGGGGCTGCTGCCTCCACCTCCTTCTCAAACCGAGTACCGTCATCTACTGTTATTCCTATCGTGTATGGTTCTGCTTCGTTCCACTCAAAGGGGATCCTCACAACCGCAGTCTCGTACCTGTCTAGGTGGCCGTCAGGCTCCACTGCTGCTGGATGGATTCTGTCGTTTACGTCGGCGATTGCGATGTTGACCTGCATGGGTCCGGTGTTTCTTACCGTCACCTGTATCTCCGAATCAACAAAGTCGACGCGCTCGATCGTAATCTCGGGAAGAGGTGTTCCAAGTTCTAGTATGCTGGCGCCCGGTCCGAATATGTAGGCCACCATCGCAACTGCAAAGAGAAATGGAATGACGCCGCTTGCAACGGTCCTTGCCTGTGACTTTTGTGGCGTTGCAGGCGGTTCCTCAGACTCCATAGTCATCCTCTGATCCCAGATAGTCCGGTCCACCGTCGGTATCAGGCCCGCCATTATCCTTTACAAGAAATATTCCGGTCCATCCCTTCTCGGAGAACTCTACCTTGTGTGCGTGAAAGAGGAACTTACCTGTGTGGTCATATGCAAATTCCATAATGCCTCGTTCTGTCTGCGACATTGTAATCATGTCCGTGTAGAACGAGGTGCTCTGCTCGGTTCCGGTGGGGTAGTACCGGTACAGGTTTCCGTGCAGGTGAAAGTTGTTGATGGGATCAAACTCCACCATATTCACCACATATACTCGTATCAGCTCGCCGCGGTTGATCTGGATTGGGTGATGCTGGTAGTAGAATGGTATCGTGTTTGCAGCATAAAAGTTGTTCTCCGCATCAAAGTCCGTGTCAAATCCGTTTAGCACCATTACCATCTCGTCGGCATCCTCCCTACCCTCCTTGGGGTCGACTATAAAGACGCCGTACAGCCCGTGTATGATGTGTTCCTCAAGCGGCATTATATGGCAGTGGTACGGATGTACACCTACTGGACCCGCCTCAAACTCGTATGTGAACTGCCCTCCGTTGCCGCCGACTGGTTCGAAGACCCCGTCCATGTTGGCCGGATGGATGCCGTGAAAGTGCATCGTGTGCGGCTTTGAGCCGTTGTTGATGAACTTGATGCGTACTAGGTCACCTTCTGTGGCCCTTATGGTGGGCCCCGGCACGGTTCCGTTGAATGTCCAGACATTATAGGACACGCCGGGAGCTATCTCTTGGATTTTGTCGTCTTCTGCGATTATGGTATACTCCCTTATGGTCTGTCCTGTTTCGGATGTGTGGATTCTCCCATACTCAAAGTTCCTCAGGTACCAGTCGGGGTCAAACTCCACAGTCGAGACCTGATATATGGGATCAAGCACCTCCCCGGTGGTCTCGATGACTGCACCTGTATGTGTCAGGAACCTCTTTGGTTCGGACTGAGCCTCTGAGATG
>RKRU01000021.1 GCA_007571225.1 Nitrosopumilaceae archaeon
GGCAATCCTAGTAAGGGTACTCCCAACAAGATGTTGAAACTCATGCGGCGCATCAAGACTATTGATCTTGTATTGTTGACTGCCACTCCGATGCAGACACATCAGGTAGACCTCTACGATCTGTTGTTACTGCTAGGCGTGCCGCCGAAATGGACTTTGAAAGATTTTGAAACGTTCTACGAATCACTAGATGATGTGCGTTCTCCATTTGTGCGGCGCATGTTTACGGCATCCGAAGAACATTACGGCCAAATAGATGCATCCAGACTGGGCGTGTCTCGGGGAGACAGCAAACGGATCCTCAGGATGCTACGTGGTGGCTCTGACCGTCCCCATACACGCGATTATGATACAATGAAGAAGGCTCTTCTATTATGTTCCCCGGTAACCCGCCTGATATCAAGAAATACACGTCACAATCTGCGCCAGCATATTCAGAATAACAATCTTGACTGGCGTCTTGGGAGGAGACGTGTACATGATGAATTTATCAACATGAATCCAGATGAGCGCAGATTGTATGATGCACTAACCAGCTACATATCCCAGATATGGAATACGTACAAGGGAACAAACCGGCAGGCAGTCGGATTTGTCCTTACCATATACCGGAAACGACTGGCCAGCAGTTTTGTGGCACTACGGAAAACACTTGAGAATCATCTATTGCAGCTGGAGGAGGGCTCGACATTCACCAGACTGTATGAAGATGAGTATGATGACGGTGATGGTGGTGATGGTAGCGATGGTGATTATGCCGCTGACTCTGAAGTTATTAAAACCTACGAGGAGCAGTCACTAAAAGCAATTGACAAAAAGTCAGTACTGCAGATGCTTGAGATAATACGATCCTTACCTCCATCCACTAAGTTTGACAGACTGGTTAGGATAATTTCAGATCTGTTGAGTGACGGATATAGGCAGGTAATGATTTTTACTCAGTTTATAGATACAATGGACTTTCTCCGGGATAAGTTGAAGCACTGGAAAATAATGTGTTATTCTGGTCGTGCAGGTGAGTATCTTGATGCAGGTGGAACATGGAAGTCACTGAGCAGAGAAGAGACCAAGAAAAAGTTCTCCGAGGGTTATGCAGAGATATTGTTGTGTACTGATGCGGCAGCTGAAGGCCTGAACTTTCAATTCTGTGGGGCCATGATAAATTACGACATGCCTTGGAATCCAATGAGAATAGAGCAGAGGATAGGACGTATCGACAGAATAGGTCAAGAGCATGCGGAAATCCGTATAGTAAACATGTACTATGAGAATACAATAGAGGCCGACATATACAAGGCCCTGAAGGAAAGAATAAACTTGTTTGAAGGTATGATCGGTACACTGCAGCCAATACTGTCCAGCTTGAATCGTAGGATAAGACATGATGCTCTGACTAACGGCCATGACACCGAAAAGAAGATACGCGAGGAAGAAACCTCGGGGCTTGATCTGGATTCAATGCTAGAGATGGAGACCATAAACTACGAACAACCCAAATCCCCTGTTATCATGGAGGATCTTGAACGGCTGGCCAATAGTAGTCTCATGCAGGCAAGACCTGTGGGGAAAAAACAGTACAGCATAACAGGCCCCAATAACAGTGATGTTAGAATAACTACAGATCGTGACACTTTTGAGAACATCAGCCATTCTGCAGAATTCTGGTCGCCCGGTAGCAGTGTATTTCCAAAACCATCCACAAAATCACCACCGCAGTCAAAACACAAGACGCTCGGAGAGTTGTTGGACTCTCTAGGCTTGTAGGTTTGCATCCATAATGAGATCGTAGAGTGCAACTGTCTGGATTTGGCGTAAATCGTATTGGGATTATAATCCAATATTCAGGTATGTGTGCCAGACAGTTGTTATGTTGTTTGTAGAACGAAACATAACCGTATGCAGATATTTGAAGCGGGTTGGGTGTGGCAGTGATTGTGATGACGACGACTGCGATAACGACGATGGCGGCGGCAACAGTAGTAGTGGTATGATGGTAACAACAGCAACAACCGCAACAACAACAACAGCAACAACCGCAGTAGCAACAACCGCAGTAGCAACAATCGATTGTGACTGTCATTACGTAATAGATCATACAGTTATGGTGAATTATCAAACAGTATGACTTCACCTGTCCTTATATGGATCTGACAACCATATTATATGACTTAAACACGACTGAAAAATCCATGTTGTACTACTAAAGAGATCTTTTTTCCAGTTATTTTTTTGTGCTAGGCAGGGCAGGTGAAGTCATACATCAAACAACCGCAGTAGCAACAACCAATTGTGACTGTCATGGCGGCCAATATATGCCGGACACATACAGCACGACACGCATTTAACAGGGAATTAAGCGGTAGAGACGTGAAGGTTCTTACGCTTGACGACTTTGATCTTCGGGGAAAGACGGTCCTTCTGAGAGTGGACATAAACTGTCCAATTGATCCACACACACTGGAGATTCTAGGCACCAAGCGCATCGAAGAGTCGATTGCCAGCCTAGACTCGCTACGAGACTCCAAGGTCGTCATCGCCTCCCACCAAGGAAGGGTGGGGAACAATGACTATACTGGAATGTCAAAACATGCAGAAGTACTCCAGAAGGTGACCGGCCGTGACATAAAGTACGTGGAGGACGTGATTGGGACCACCGCACAGCAGGAGATTGCAAAAATGAAGAACGGCGACATAATACTACTTGACAACCTCCGACTGTGTGCCGAAGAAAACTATGAGTTTGCCCCCAAAGATACGACCAAGACCATAATGATCTCGCGGCTCTCCAAGCTGTTCGACCTCTGCGTTTTAGACTCCTTTCCCAGCGCGCACAGATCGCATCCGTCTATAGTGGGCTTCCCGCAGGTACTGCCTGCATGTGCCGGCCGCATAGTGGAGAGGGAGATGCGGAACCTAGATGACATAATGACTGTGGCAAAGGCGCCGCATGTCATTGTACTGGGCGGTTCAAAGGTGCCGGACCGGCTTGAGGCCATCCGAATGTTAATTCAAAACGGTAGGGCGGATCACGTCTTGTTGACCGGCCTGATAGGAAACGTCTTCATGCGTGCGCAGGCCAGGATAAAGTCCCCGCTTGGAATCAAGCTGGAGAATGAGGTTGTCGCAAAGGCGCACGCACTGATCGGCGAGTACCCGGATGTGTTTGCAACGCCGGTAGATGTTGCAATTGATAAGGACGGCGAGCGGGTGGAGATGGATGTTCGGGAGATGAGCCGCGGAGACAAAGTATATGATCTGGGACCAAAGACAGTAGAGTACTATTCTAGGCTGATTACAGGTGCAGGCACCGTGTTCATCAGTGGCCCTGCGGGATTCTTTGAAAACGAAAAGTTCAGTTATGGCACAAACCGGTTGCTCGGGGCGGTTGCAAACTCGATGGCCACGACAATAGTCAGCGGGGGACACTTGACATCGGCGCTAAGGATGCAAGGACTGACAGATAAGATAAACCACATAAGCACTGCAGGTGGGGCGCTGGTGCTGTACCTTACGGGCCAGAAGCTGCCAATGATAAAGGCTCTAGAGGATGCCGCAGTAAGAGATAGGCAAAAGTGGGTCTGTAATGGCCCGCCTACTGGAATTCAAGTAAATGAACCTAGTATGGTGCAGTCAGCGGCAAGAAAAAGTTCGTAATGATTATAGTCACATAATGACTACTACGATATAGGGCAGTTGGGGGGGGTTCTGGTAGCAGCACAGTTGTGTGTAAATGGCACTTGGTTCCACACGTACAGGCCATATTCGGAGTGGCACTCACACTGCGGTGATCGCCTACATGTGGGGCGCCCGTTTGATGAATTATGTGTATGTGCATGTGTGTATGTGGGCGCACATGTGTTTATGCGCACATGTGCGTGTGTATATGCACGCGTGTTTGTCTGTGTACGTGTGTCCGTCCCTGTCCGGTCGTGGGAACATAATGCAGTTTACAGTCTCACGTGCCGTATGATTGTATGATCATTCTATAACGGGCTCTTGCATGTGGGGTTGGGACAGACGCGCTCCTCTTCTGACTTGCCCATGTGTACGGTGCTCAAGCAGGCACCGCACTCTGTCTCCTCCATATTGTCGAAGATCTTGAACCATATGGTGGTAAAGTTCTGTGCTATGTTTCTTGCCAGCCCGCATCTTGTCAAACTGAGAAACTCGTCTTCTACATCGTTGATGTCCCATTCTGCACTTACGCCCCCCTCACTGCGCATTATTGCAAATATCTCATCGTTAGTAAACCGCAGGTCTGGATCGTTGAACCTGTCAAATATGATTCTGCGTATCTGAAGGATTGCTGGAACGTGGTGCTCAGATCCACTCATCAGTACAGTCCCGCAGCCTCTTCTTTTAACCTGTCAATGTCAGCGGCAGTCGCACCGCTACCGCCGTCGTTTGCATCCGTCCCTGCAGTCTTGCCTGCTGCATCTTCTGCTAGGTGGCTACCAAGATACGTGTACAGCGCGGACTTTAACACCTTTAGTGAGAGGAGCGCACACTTTATGCGGACTGCCTGCAGATGCTCTAGGCCGAGCTCGCCGAGTATGTCGCCCTTGTCTATCTGTCTGACATCATCAAGGCTCTTGCCCTTTGCAATTTCAGTCAGCACAGACGAGCAGGCCATGCATATGGCGCAGCCCTTTCCATGAAACTTGATGTCAGATACCGCCTCACCGTCTATCTTCATGTCTATGTCGATACTGTCCCCACACAGCGGGTTTGAATCGTGAAACGTAACGTCTGGATTCTCGATCTTTCCAAAGTTTACCGGATTTCTTGAATAGTCCACGATCATCTCGTGGTAGATGTCCGCATTTCCGCTCATGTCTTAAATATCCTCGCTACAGTCTTGAGTGACTCCATGAGGGCGTCTACGTCGGCCCTTGTATTGTATATGTAAAAGCTGGCCCTAGATGTGGCTGCTACATCCATCTTATCCATCAAGACCTGGGCGCAGTGGTGTCCGGATCTGATCGAGACCCCAGAGTCGTCTACTATCTGGGCCACGTCGTGTGGGTGTACGCTCCTAAAGTTAAACGATATGACGCCGCCGCGTCGGTTGATATCCTTTGGTCCGTATATGATTAGGCCGGGTACCGACGAGAGCCTCTCTAGCGCATAGCTTGTAAGGTCGATCTCGTGTTTGCGTATATTCTCCATGCCTATGGCAGTCAGATAGTCGATGGCCGCCCCAAGTCCTATGACATCGGCTATGTTGGGCGTTCCTGCCTCAAACTTGTAGGGAAGGTCGTTCCAAGTGGATTCGTGCTTGTGGACCTCGCGTATCATGTCGCCGCCGCCATGAAATGGTCTCATCGAGTCGAGTATCTCCTTGCGCACCCACAACACCCCGACACCGGTGGGCCCTAGCATCTTGTGTCCTGAAAATGCAAAAAAGTCACATCCCATATTAGCAATGTCGACCTTCATATGTGGTACGGCCTGAGCCCCATCCACTAGTGTGGGCACTCCTGCATCTTTGCACCTTGAGATTATCTCGGCCGTGTCTGTAATGGTGCCTAGTACATTTGACATCATACTAAACGTCACTATCTTGACCCTGCCAGTGGCAAGGTGCGCATCAAGGTCGTCTAGTACGAGCTCGCCGTTGTCGTCTGTGCGTATGTACTCTAGCCTTGCACCCTTCTCCTGTGCAAGAAGCTGCCACGGGACTATGTTGCTGTGGTGCTCGTACTCTGTAGTTACTATAATGTCATCTCTTCCCACATTGTCGCGCCCCCACGAGTATGCTACCATGTTGATTGCTTCTGTGGTGCCGCGGACAAACACTATCTCCTGCTTGTTGCCTATGTTTACAAATTCGGCCACCTTGCCGCGGACATTCTCGTATGCGTCTGTGGCCTCTTCTGCTAGGGCATATACGGCCCTGTGTATGTTGGCGTTGTAGTTGCGGTAGTAGTCGCTTATGGTATCTATCACTTGGTTCGGCTTTTGGGTGGTGGCCGCATTGTCCAGGTAAGTGAGGGGCTTGTCACCGTGTACCCTTCTTGAGAGTATGGGGAAATCCCTGCGCAGGCCCTCAAATTGGTCTGGATGTACGGTTCTTTGCATTGTTATACCTCCACATGGACATGGCCATTGTCTATTTTAACGTTGTACACGCGCAGGGCCTTCTCTGCAGGCGGATTGCACGGCTTTCCAGTCTTGAGATCAAATACGGAGAGGTGCAGCGGGCATCTGATGCCGTCGGGGCCAAGAAATCCCGTCGAGAGGTCGGCCTCTGCGTGCGTGCATATAAGGTCAGTTGCACGTATCGCCCCGTCGTGGTTTGCTAGTAGTATGTTGTAGTCTGAGAATCTGTAGGTTTGGCCGTCTGGTATCTCGTCTATGTGGCAGGCCCTGACCCATCTGCTGTTGCTGCCACCACCACTGCCACCACCATTATTATCATCATCTGTACTTGTAGTGCTGTTCAATCTCCACATCCTCGTTGTACCTAGTTTCTTCGACCTCGACGAATTTTGCAAGCTCCTCGTCTGTGTTAATTCCAAGTTCTCGGCCCTCCCACTTTGACTCTATGAGGTATGCAATCCATGCCCTGACTTGATATGACATCTTTCTTGAGAGGGGTTCTAGAAATCCTTCCACGATGGTCCTCTCGGCCTCCTCGTGGCTCAAACATCTTGACTTTAGGTAGAATATCTGCTCCTCGTCTATCTGGGCGACTGATGCAGAATGGGTGGCCTTTACGTCGTTTGTGAATATCTCAAGACCTGGTATCGCGTCGGACTTTGCATCTGGGTCAAGCAGTATTGACCTGCCGGAGAGGAATGAGTTTGACTTTGCGGCGTTCTCCATTATCCGTATCATTCCCTTGAAGAGCGACTTTGACCTGTCGCGCAGTATGGACTTTTCAACCACTCTGCCTTCTGTTGCCGGACTCTCGTGGTTGACGTTGGTCTGTATGTCAAATGACTGTTCGTTGTTTCCAAATACGACCTCTGAGTCGTTTGCCGACGCGCCCGTGCCCCTCAGATAGTAGTCTATCCTGTACCGGGATAGCATGGCGCCAAACAGGCCCGAGTACCAGTTGACGCTGGCGTCCTGTGCCAAGCTGGTCTGTCTGGTTGAAAAGTTGACCGCTGATTGGTCCAACATCTGAAGCGTGGTAATGTCAAGCTGCGAGCCCTCGCCGGCAGTAGTGTTTAAGAGTTCAAGGTATGCCTGCTGTGCGTCAGACTTGGGCGAGTACATCTCTTGTACTATTGTGGCCTTGCTTGCTCTGCCTATTGTAATGATGTTGCGGGATATGACTGAAAGGCCGTCCTCTGGAAGGCAGACTAGCAGGTATATTGGACTCTCTAGTTCGGTGTTGTCTGGTACGTACACAAAGGAGCCAGAGTTGAATGCGGCGTTGTTGAGTGCAGCAAACTTGTCGTCGACGGGGCTTGATGATTCGAGTGCTCTGCGCGTGTGGTCGTCTCCTACTGCATCGCGTACAGACGAGAGTATGACGCCCTCTGATGTGCAGTTGTTGTTGATGCGCATGGTGGATGTTCCTATCTGTATGATGGCAGTCTCGCCCTCAAGTTCGGCTAGGCGCCTCTCTAGGAATGCCGGGATTTGTATCGTCTCTGTACTCGTACCTCCGTCTAGAATTACCTGGTCGGGATCCATTCTTTTGGCGTCTGTATACTTGTTGTATAGTGGGGATGTCTCGATTGGAAGTTTGTTGTATGCTAAAAGTGAGTCCATGCGGTAGTCCTGAAGCCACCGGGGCTCAGATGAAGAGATTGTTCTGATCTCTTCTAGTCCCAAATTTGACAGTTTTTGTGACATGATGCATCATCAACTCGTTGGCTACTGCTGTTATCATCAGCCCACAGAGTCATCCATCTCAAGTTTGATGAGTCTGTTCAGCTCGACTGCGTACTCCATGGGCAGTTCCTTTGTAAACGGCTCCATGAACCCGTTGACGATGAGCGAAAGGGCCTCCTCCTCTGTAAAGCCCCTACTCATAAGATAGAATATCTGTTCGTCTCCGATCTTGCCCACGGTTGCCTCATGCGTTATGGTGGCATCTTCTTGGTCGATCTCCATGTATGGATACGTGTCAGTCTTTGAGGTGTCATCAAGCAGCAGGGCGTCGCATCTTACAGTCGACTTTACGTTGGTTGCGCCCTTTGCTACGTTGAGCAGTCCGCGGTATGTAGAGCGCCCGTCAAGCCGACTTACAGATTTTGAGGTGATCTTTGAGGTGGTATCAGGTGCAAGGTGCACCATCTTTGCACCAGTATCTTGGTGTTGGCCCTTTCCTGCAAATGCAATGGACAGAGTCTCTCCGTACGCCTTGCGGCCCATCAGGTATACCCCAGGATACTTCATGGTCAGCCTGCTGCCTATGTTTCCGTCTATCCATTCAACGGTGGCGCCCTCGTAGGCGTAGGCGCGCTTTGTTACCAAGTTGTACACGTCGTTGCTCCAGTTCTGTATGGTGGTGTAGCGTAGGTGTGCATCCTTGTGGGCCACAAGCTCCACCACTGCAGAATGCAGGGACTCTGAAGAGTAGACTGGTGCCGTACAGCCCTCGATATAGTGGACATCTGCCCCCTCGTCTACGATTATGAGGGTCCTCTCAAACTGTCCAATGTTCTCAGCATTGATTCTAAAGTATGCTTGCAGCGGCATGTCTACTGTCACTCCGGGTGGCACGTAGATGAAGGAGCCGCCGCTCCAGACTGCGCTGTTGAGCGCGGCAAACTTGTTGTCTTCTGGGGGGATCACCTTGCCAAAGTACTTTTTGAATATCTCCGGCTGCTCTTTTAGTGCCGAATCGGTATCTAGAAACAAGACCCCCTGCTTTTTAAGATCCTCTCTGAGGTTGTGGTATACGACCTCTGATTCATACTGGGCCCCCACGCCTGCAAGGAACTTTTTCTCTGCCTCTGGTATGCCCAGCTTGTCAAACGTATTCTTTACATCCTCTGGAACATCGTCCCAGTTCTTTTCGGTCTTTTCTGACGCCTTTGCATAATAGTATATGTTTTGAAAATCAATCGTGCTGAGATCGCCTCCCCATGTCGGCATGGGCTTTTTCATGAACGTCTCGTATGACCGCAGTCTAAAGTCTAGCATCCATTGTGGCTCGTCCTTCATCTTACTGATTCCTATTACGGTCTCCTTTGTCAGCCCCTTTTTGCTGAGGTGTACGTACATTTCGGTAGAATCCTTAAAGTCGTACTTTGAGTAGTCCATGTCGAGGCTCTCAGTTGCCATGGAAAATAGGGCTCTGTTATATTATAAATAGATGTGGAAAAGTAGGTAGAGCTAAATCGGCTTACCCACTGTCCAATGTTTACCTACCACACGCTTACCTGCTAGCGATTATCTACCTACCTACCTGTCTGCCACACACTTGCCACACGTTTACTTACCACATGCTTACCTACCTACCTACCTACCTACCTGTCTACCCTTGAATCGGTCATTCAGATGTGGTGGACGTAAAGGGACATACTTACCTACCTACCTACCTGTCTACCCACCGCCTGCCACATGCTTACCTACCTACCTACCTGTCTACCCACCGCCTGCCACATGCTTACCTACCTACCTACCT